>JAFBAP010000037.1 GCA_019247695.1 Verrucomicrobiota bacterium
GCAAAGCAGCCCGGGGCTGTAGGCTTGCCCTCCCTCATCCGGCATTCTATCTGATTTGTCGTATTGCCGTCCGCGGCTACGGCCAGGTCCGGAATTGCGGCCTCGGCGGCAAGGGCGGCGCTGACTCATTTTCTGCCGCCCCTTCAGGGCTCGATCGTTATTTGACGGTTACCCAGGGTAAACCCTGGGCTATGTTCCAGCGCCCCTTCGGGGCTGAAACCGGTTCAACCCTCCTGAGAACGGGTGTAATGTTCGCCATGGGTGCACTTTAGCCGGCGACCGACTGCAAAGAAGGTCCGGAGTGCGCAACACCATTTCGACGGCCATCGAGGTAAAATTTTGTCTTCCTTCCCAGGTGCCCTGCAAACGTTACACCTATCAGACCGTATAAACCGTCTCCCGGCCCGTTGGGCCCAAGATCGATTCAACCAGCCACGGAGCATCCTCCGGCGCCGACACCCCCCTGAAGCCGGCATTCTACCGAGATAGCTGTCTGAATGGTTAAGTCACTTCCGTGGCTCGAGCCGTCTCTGGCCGGTGGCTGGTAGAACTCGCATCGAAAGACATGCCGGCGCTTGGGTTCAAAGCTGAATTCGGGAAAAGAGGTAACCGCCAAAACCAAGAAACACGGCGGTAAACACGGCAAGCACAGCCAGATCGGTCGGAATGCCGAAATGGGCCACGCCGATCAAGGCGGTTCGCAATCCATCCACGCCGAAGGAGAGCGGGTCGATGCGCGCGATCAACTGAATCGGCACCGGCGCTTCACTCAAAGGAAACAATGCACCCGACAAGAAAAAAGCGGGCATCACAAGCAGATTCATGACGAGCTGAAAACCTTGAAAATCCGTCAGGAGGGAGGCAATCCCGGTACCGAGCGCCGTGAAGGTGGTGGCGATCAATGCCATGAACAAAAGTGCGACCGGCAACAGGCTCAGGTTCTGAATTCGAAAACCGGCGAGGGCGCAGACGGCCATGACAATCACCCCCTGAATGAGTGCGGTAGTGGCCCCGCCCAGCGTGCGTCCGATCATGATCGAGAGACGTGACACCGGAGCGACGAGCGTCTCCTTAAGGAAACCAAACTGCCGATCCCAGATGAGTTCGATTCCGGAAAACATGGAATTGAACAACACGGTCATTCCGATTACGCCGGGAGAAATGAATTGGATGTAACTGCCGTGCCCCGCCTTCTGAAAGATCGGCCCCAATCCGAAGCCCAGGGCGAACAAAAAGAGCAATGGTTGCGCCAACGATGCGGCCATGCGGGGTCTCGAACGGGCGTACCGTTTCAACTGTCGCAGCCAGAGAATGTAGACGGCATTCATGCGGTTGCAGCGGTCAGATCTACCGCCTGAATAGCTTTGCGATTCGTCGCATTCGCACGATCGAACCACCCTCTTCCTCGCGAATGGAGGTGCCGGTCAAGGCGAGGAACGCCTCTTCAAGCGAGTCGGTGCCGGTCTGCCGTTTCAGTTCTGCCGAAGAACCTTGAGCGATGATACGGCCGTGGTCCATGATGGCGGTCCGGTGCGCGACCCGCTCCGCTTCCTCCATATAGTGCGTGGTCAGAAAAACGGTGACATCTTCCGTTTCATTCAATCTCTTCACGTGGCTCCAGAGCTGATTGCGCGTTTGGGGATCAAGCCCCAGCGTCGGCTCATCGAGGAAGAGAATCTTGGGGGTGTGTAGAAAACCGCGGGCGATTTCAAGTCGGCGGCGCATTCCGCCCGAAAAATTTTTGACTTGATGATCGCGGCGGTCCCACAACTCAAACAGGTTCAAAAGCTCCTCGATGCGCGCGGCACGGACTCGTCTGGGAACCTTATAAAGGACGCCGTGGAAATCCATGTTCTCATAGGCGGTCAGTTCATCATCTATACTGGAGTCCTGAAAGACAATACCGAACCGTTTGCGCGTTTCCTGCTGGTGGGTCACAGGATCGAGGCCATCCAGTTCCACCCGGCCGGAGGTGGGCCTCAGCAGGGTAGTCAACATTTTGATGGTCGTCGTTTTGCCGGCTCCGTTGGGCCCGAGAAAAGCGAAAATTTCGCCTTTGGCAACTTCAAACGAAATACCCTGGACGGCGGAAACGGCGCCGAAGTTCCTGGTAAGGTCACGCGCCCAGATCACGCCGAAGACTAAACGGTCTGGTTCGGTTTTCAAAACTGAAATCCACCTCGATACCGATGGCGACACGGGCGGCTGTTCGATGATTCACACGGACGACGGCGGCGCTTACCCCGCGGGGACCCCGACGCGCCGAATCGTTATCGGCGAGGGACGGCGGGTAACGATTCCTGCATTTCTACCTTGTTTAACGCCGGCAAGGGTTTTCTGCGCCATGTCGTGGATGAAGAATCGTCCGGCTACCCAATTCGATACCGCCGGTCCGATGACTGGCCACTTCAGGTCAAAATTGTGGCTGATGCGAATGCGAACCGAGCCGTCAGGTTGTTCCTCAAAATCCTAGACGGCTCTCGTGCCCCGTAATGCGTTCAGCGTCGATTTAAGATGGTGAAAGTGCAACTGCCGATTCTTCGTGTCTATCCGGTACTCGGAAAGCGACCGGATCGTGATCCCCGACCTGACGCACGACGTTCTGACGAGCCCACCCGAGGGCGTTTGCGCAACAAACCGATTATAGCGGTAATGGGGGAGAAACTCGGGCCAGCGCGGCAAATTGGAAGCCACCGCGAAGGTCTTAACGAGCGGCGCCCGGATGATAATCTCATGGGTGAGTTTCATTCTCTACACCCGTTCCCAAGATGGTTGAGCGGTCTGATTTCTTGTGCGGCTGCCTAGAGACTAACAAGGAACATTCATCCCTTACGCCCTTTACACCAGGTAATAAGCCGCTTCTTTTCGCTCGGTCGCATGCTCTCGGTTCAGGAGAGCGTAGGCGTCGCGCACGGCGTTGAGGGTTGCCGAGTGGTTTTCGTCTTTTTCCGGATAAATGCGGTCTGCCGGAAACCACTCGTTCGAGCGGACGTTGCGCAGGATTTTCGCAAGGTTGGGGCGAACGCCCGCCAGGAGCACGGTGACCCCGCGCTGATCGGCATCGCGCAGGAAGCGCTCGAGGTGCTCAACGGCCACCACGTCCGGATTACGGGTGCGCCTCAAGCGCAAGACGACGTACTTGATGCCGGTGAGGATCGTCTCGTCCTTGATCCGTTCCAAGCAGCGATCCAGCTCCGGTGACGCCCCGAAAAAGAGTTCGCCTTCAAGATCGTAGATGAGCAGCGAATTCGAGCGCGGCTCGTCTGGTTGGCGCTCCCGCACCACGCGTTCCGGCGTCACGATCAGTTCCCGAACCGCCAACCTGGCGACGCGCGGGACGAATAACAGCAGGGAGAAGGCCGTGCCGATGAGGATGGAATCTTCAACGCTGATGAAGATCGCCGCGAAAGCGGTGATGAAGACGAGCGCGGCATCGAAGCGGGACGCGCGGACCGCATAGGCGAGGCGCTTCCAGTCAATCAACCGGGCAGCCGTGATGAAAAGCAACCCGGCCAGCGCCGGTTTGGGAATGAAACGTGCATAAGGCCCGAGCGCGAGAACGGCAATTCCCACGATGAGGCTCGCGTAGATGCCGGACATGCGGGTGATGGCGCCCGACTGGTAGTTGATGGCCGAGCGCGTCAGGGAGCCGGAGCCGGGCAGCGACTGGAAGAAGCCGCCGACTAGATTGCCGATGCCTTCGGCGAGGCACTGGCGATTGTAGTCGAGCGGTTGGCGGGTGTGGGTGGCGATCGACTTGGCCACGGCGAGCGCTTCGAGCAAGCCCAGGAACGAAACCGCCACGGTGCTGCCCAGCAAGCGGGGCACCCATTCGAACCGGATGGTGGGAATGCGGAACGACGGCAAGGCGGCCGGCACTGTGCCCACCACTGAAACCATGCTCCTGCCGTCCGCCCTGGGTGCCGACCAACCAAAGTGGGCAGCCAGCGCAGAAGCGATAATCAGCGCCAACAGCATGTCCATTTGCGGCAGCCTGTATCGATTGATCACCCTCCTCAGGAGCAGCGCCGCCACGAGGGTGCCGGTGCCGAGTCCGACGGCATAGAGGTTGAAGGGGCCGCTTTGGGTGAGCGTTTCCCAAAGGTGCACCAGGACCGAATGGCCTCTGCCGCCAGCTTTCGCCACGCCGAGGAAATTGCCGACCTGGCCGATGGCCACCAGCAGGCCCGCCCCGGCCATGAAGCCAAGCACGACGGATTCGGAGATGTACCGCGTCAAGTCGCCCAGCTTGAAGACCGCAATCAAGATCTGGGTGACGCCAACCATGATGCCCAGGAGAAATAGCGCTTGGTAGGCGTCGAAACGCGCATCAAACCCCATTAATGCGCTGAAGACGACCAGCGAGATGGCGTTGGTCGGCCCGTTGATCAGGTGGGACGATGACCCAAAGATCGACGCCACGAAGGTGACCACGATAGCCGAATACAGGCCAAAACGCGGATCAACGCCGGCGATAAGCGCGTAGGCCATCGCCTGCGGGATCGCAATCGCCGCGACCGTGGCGCCCGCCACCAGATCCCGGCGAGCGATATCCCCCGTATAATTGAAACGTAAATGGAACGGCAGACTCATTTGGTTTGGGTGGTGTGAATGATCTCGAAAATGCCGCTGTCGCCGAAGAATCTTGCCTGGGCGTCCGCCCAGTCTTTAGCAACCAGCGTCACCGGAAAGAGTTCGATATCCGGCAACCGGTCCTGATGCCGTTTCAGGATTACCCGATTGATGGGCCGGTAACCATGTTTCGCAAAGATCTCCTGCGCTGCATCCGTGAACAGGTAAGCCAGGTATGCCTTGGCCGCGGCTGCGGAGGCATGCTTTCGGACGTTAAGATCTACCCACGTGACGCTCGGCTCCGCCAGAATACTCACGGGCGGGTAGACCACTTCCAGCTCGCCTTTGGAGTCGGCCACTTCCCGCAGGGCTTCGTTCTCCCACGTCAGGTGGACGTCGCCTTCTTTCGCCAGGACAAAGGTTGTGGCGGAATCACGAGCGCCCTGGCCCAGGACCGCCACGTGCTGGTAAAGTTTGACGAGAAAGTCGCGGGCGTCATCTTCGCTTCCGCCCCGATGGATGACCGAGCCCCAGGCGGCCAGGACGCTCAGCTTGCCGTTTCCCGAAGTGTTGGGATCCGGCGTCACAACTTCCACGTCGGGACCAACCAGATCGGGCCAGTCTTTGATACGCTTCGGGTTTTCTTTCCTGACGACGAACACAATCGTCGAAAAGTAAGGCTGCGACTGGTGAGGAAACCGGTTTTTCCAATCAGGGGCAATGAGCCCCCCCTTTGACAAGCCCTCAATGTCTGAGGGAAGTGCGAGCGTGACCACGTCCGCCGCCAGTCCATCGGCAACCGCTCGGGCCTGTCGCGACGACCCGCCGTGGGATTGTTCGATGCTCAACCGGTGTCCAGCGTCCCGCTCGTACTGCGCAACGAATTCGGCGTTGATTTCTTTGTAGACTTCACGCGTGGGGTCATAAGAAGCGTTGAGCAGTTGGCCGTGCTCGCCCCCTCCGTAATTCTTTAATCCCACGGTCCCGACGGCAACGGCCGCCAGGGCAAGGCCAAAAAGGTCGAGCCATTTCGTCGCGCTCATAAGTGGAATATGTCCTTCGGCGCTGTGAACGCACCAGCCTGACGTTCCGGCCAGTCCAGGGTGTTCATGGGAAGGTGGCAAAGAGGTGCGTCTTGAATGAGGATGTTGACACGCTTGAAGGAAAGCACGATAACTTGACCAGGCTAGTAGGAAATTACCAGTCTTTTTTAATTTGGGTGCGGATTAATCCCGAAAGACGAATGATGACGGGTGCCTTGTTTCGACCACAGCACTTAACCTTTGTTGGTGATCCAGAGGCGTGGCCTGCGCCTGATCAAGCGCGGTTATCGGGTTGCTTATGTGGCCAAATGCCCGCCGGTTAGCCGCGGTGCTGCAGTGGTCGAACCCGCGTCGCAACCACCAAGCCCAAGCGAAGTTCTTTTATTACAAAACTCGGAAGGCGTTGCGCCATTTGCAGCTGTGGTGTTACACTATCTCAATGACCAGCCAGGTAAAACTTTGTCTTAGGCCCAACGGGCCGGCAGAGCTTAGCCCAGGGTTCCACCCCACCGCCATTTAGTTAAGGACGGCAGGCCGGGCGTGGCCTTCGTCCCGCAGGGACGGCTGAGGTTAGGCAGGGACTTCAGTCCCTGTGAAGGTGTCCCCCAGGGGTTGCGTCCCCGCGGGACGCCTAAGGGCGTGCGCCGGGCCACATGCGGGCCTCAACGGTGGGGGCGCCGTTCGGGTGTTCGTCGCCGAGGGTCGCGCCGGGTTTGGCCGGCCGCTTGGGAGCCGGCACCCTGCGGGGCAGCGTTTCAGGCGTCCCGTCGGGACGCGATCGCTCTTAAATGCCCCTTCCAGGGACTGAAGTCCCTGGCTAACCTCAGCCGTCCCTGCGGGACGAAAGCATTCCCCCCTCGCCCTTAACTAAATGGCAGTGGGCTAAACCCTGGGAACGCACCCCTCCCCCAATCGAGCCCTGAAAGGGCGGCAGAGCCCGCGAGCGATGCCTTCTGCCGCCCCTTCAGTAAATCCAACCCGGTGGGGCGGGCGTTTGTCAAGGTGGGCGCACGGACGTGACGCCTTTGGAGGGCTCGTCGTCATTTTACGGTTACCCGGGGTAGACCCGGGGCTAAGTTCTGCCGCCCCTTTGGGGATGAAACCCAGTCGAAATTCCAAAGCTAACTGTCTAATTGGTATCAGTTGATCATGCCAGTGCCGAAAGGGCCGGATCAGAGAAAGCTCATCAGGGGTTTGCCAACCCCGGCTTCATACGACGGTCGTCGGCCACGCTCAAGAGGTACTGCCCATAAGGGCTTTTTTCGAATTTCTTCCCAAGCGAAACAAAGTGTTCGAATGTGATGAAACCTTTCGCATAGGCGATCTCCTCCGGGCAGGCGATATGTAATCCTTGACGTTTTTGCAGCGTTTGAACAAAGCTTGCCGCTTCAAGCAGGCTATCATACGTACCCATGTCGAACCAGGCGAAGCCACGACCCATGCGCTTAACTTGAAGCTGTCCTTGCTCGAGGTAAGCCCGATTGACGTCCGTGATTTCCAGTTCACCACGCGCAAGACGGCTGAAGCGTGGATACGAGGTCGATGACCTTTTCATCGTAAAAATAGAGCCCGGTCACGGCCCAGTTCGAGCGCGGTGCCCGCGGCTTCTCCTCGATTGAAACGGCATGACCGCTGTTGTTGAACTCGATGATCCCGTAGCGCTGCGGGTCATTGACGTGGTATGCAAACACCGTGGCACCCGTTGTGCTGAGTCGG
>JAFBAP010000038.1 GCA_019247695.1 Verrucomicrobiota bacterium
CTGCCGCTCCGAACTCCGAACTCCGAACTCCGAACTCCGAACTCCGAACTCCGAACTCCGAACTCCGAACTCCGAACTCCGAACTCCGAACTCCGAACTCCGAACTCCGAACTCTTTCCTCTTCCCGCCGTGTTCGCCGTGTGAACTCTTACGTGGTGGCCGCCGTGTGACCGTGTGAACTCTTACGTGGTGGCCGCCCTCCTCGCTGCGGCCGCCGTGTGACCGTGTGACCTCTTACGCCGTGCCCGCCACACCCGCTGGGCCCGCCGTGTGACCGAACGCCGTTAGGAGTTGGTCGTCCTGGCCCGCAAAAGCTGGATGAGCAGGCGCAACCGCTCGTTCACATCCTGCGCCTCCAGCAATTGCTGGCGGTGTTGGGTCTCGTTGATGAAAGCGGATGCCACCACGTCGGCCAGCACTTCGTGGTCATCGATCTGCTTCAACTGCTCCATGAGATTACCCGGCAGCGGCAGCCCGAGCTGCTCGATCCGGGCGCAGAGTTCCTTGACCTTGGCGCTCAGTGCGTCTGCCTCGATGACGTGCGGAACCCGCGATTCGACCACCTCGATCCGCGCGATCCTGAACGGCTCCTCCTGAATCCAGTCGAGCAAACGAACCCGAGCCAGCCCTTGCAAAACCAGGTTGGAAGTTCCGTTATCATTGCCGACGCAGGCCCGGATCAACCCGACACCAGCAATCGGGTGAAGGTCGGTTATTCGCTCCGCTTCCTCGATGCCTCGCCGCAGCAAGCCGATCGAAAACATGCGCTCACCGTCGAGGCTGTAGGCAAGCATCTTACGGTAGCGCGGTTCGAATATGTGCAGGGGCAGGAGCGAATGCGGGAACAGGACCGCATTCGAAAGCGCCATTACGGGTACTTCTTCGGGAATCGTAATCACAAGGGGTCATGCGAGCGCCCATGCTCAGCTATCTGATGCACATCCTTATCGCCGCGCCCGGACAGGTTAATGATTATCACCTGATCGTTCGTCCACTCCTTGGCCCGGGATCGCACGAGAGCAAGTGCGTGGGTGGATTCAAGCGCGGGTAAGATTCCTTCGGTTCTCGCCAGGTCATGAAAGGTGGCGAGCACCTCGTCATCGGTGGCAAAGGCATACTCCACGCGTCCGGCATCGCGCAAGTAACTATGTTCCGGCCCGACGGCGGCGTAATCCAAACCGGCTGATACCGAATGGGTCAGTTCGATCTGGCCATCTTCATTGGCCAGGAGGTAAGTCTTGGTACCCTGGAGCACGCCTAACCGGCCGCCCTGGAAACGCGCTGCATGTTCGCCGGGCCGGATTCCCCGGCCGCCGGCTTCCACACCGAACATGCGAACGCCGGGATCCTGCAGGAAAGCGTAAAAGAGGCCGATCGCATTGCTTCCGCCGCCCACGCAGGCCACCAATGTATCAGGCAACCTTTGCTCGACTTCGAGGATCTGCCGGCGCGCCTCCTCTCCGATCACCCGATGAAAATCACGCACCATCATCGGATACGGGTGTGGACCGTAAGCCGTTCCCAGCAGGTAATGCGTGTTCCGCACATTGGTTACCCAATCGCGCATCGCCTCGTTTATCGCTTCTTTCAACGTGGCCTGCCCGGCCGTAACGGGAACGACTTCGGCGCCCAGGAACCGCATGCGCGCCACGTTCAAGGCCTGGCGCTCCATGTCGACCTTCCCCATGTAAATCACACACTCGCACCCGAACCGTGCCGCCACGGTGGCGGTCGCCACCCCATGTTGTCCGGCACCGGTCTCGGCGATGATCCGCTTTTTACCCATCCGCTTTGCCAACAGGATCTGGCCCACGGCGTTGTTGATCTTGTGCGCGCCGGTGTGCAGCAGATCTTCGCGTTTAAGGTAAATACGGGGACCGCCCAGTTTCTCGGTCCAACGTTCCGCAAAATAGAGCGGGGTCGGCCGGCCGCAAAAATCACGAAGGAGCCTTTGTAACTCCGCCCGGAACGCCGGATCCTGGCGCGCCGCCTCGTATTCCAACCGGAGTTCCGTAATAGCCGGCATCAGCGTTTCCGGCACAAACACGCCCCCATACGGGCCGAAGTGGCCACTCGCGTCGGGCAATTGGGTGAGCTCAAACTTTCCCTGCATAGCCTGTTGCGTACCATCGTTGCGCTGCCGGAGTTAGATCAAGCGGAAATCGTATCGATCGTCCTCACCGTAGGTCACAACCGGGCGTCTCGGCGGCCAGCGCCAGGCCGATCACGCGCCGGTGCGGGGTCGGCATGGGAAGTTCACCCAGGGCCGCCACCGGCTGCCAGCGCTGGGATGAACCCGGCGGCTCCGGCAGGCTCGCGTGGTCGCCCCGGACCAACTGTAAGTCAACCAGGAAACGCATGATGTGATGCCGGAGTGAAACGAAGGTCGTCAGGCCGGCCGGCGAATCAGCGTCAAGAATCGGCAAGGTCCAAAGGCCTGCCCACCGGGCGGAGGCTTGGCGCTGTTCCAGCAGCACCCGGGCGCCGTCGTAAAACCACCAGTAGCGCTCGACGCGCGTCTGAGTGGGCGGCTGCGGCCGTTTGCGCGGCAAGGTTTCAGGGTCAACCGCACGGCAGGCGCGGCGGACTGGGCACCGCCCGCAGGCCGGATTGCGGGCCTTGCAAACAATTGCCCCCAGCTCCATCAACGCGTTGTTGATCAGCCGCGGCTGATCGCATTGCGCGATCCGCTCCGCGGCATCCCAAAGAATGGCTTGCCCCACGGGCGTATCGACCGGTTCCTGCAGGTTCAGCAGCCGGCTGAGCACGCGCGCGACATTTCCATCCACCACCGGCGCCGGCAGGTTATACGCGAAGCTGGCCACCGCCCCCGCCGTGTAACGGCCGACTCCGGGCAACGCTCGCAGTTCTTCCACCGAACGAGGGAACACGCCGCCCCATTTTTCCACCACCATCCTCGCGCAACGTTGAAGGTTGTGGGCCCGGCGGTACAATCCCAGCCCCTGCCAGAGCGCCAGCAGGTCCTGCATCGAAGCTGCGGCGAGCGCGTCAACGGTCGGGAACCGCTCCAGCCACCGGTGATAGTAAGGAATCGCGGTCACCACCTGCGTCTGTTGCAACATGAACTCCGAAACCAGGATCGCGTAAGGATCGTCGGTTTCACGCCACGGCAACCTGCGTCCCTCCGCCCGGTACCACTTCAGCAGTGCCTTGCGAAATGCCGTGCTATCAATCCCGACTTGGTTCATGCTGTCAAAGGTGCAAACGTACACCGCCACCCTTTCTTTGTCGCAGACCGAGGCCCTGCGGAAGACGTTGGAAGCGGAGGGTTTTGAGTTTGCCGGCCGGCCCTACACCCTCTATTTCGCCCAAAAAGGTAAAGTCTCCGTCGCGGTGTACGAAAAAGGACCCAAAGTGGTGGTCCAGGGAAAAGAGACGGAGGATTTCGTCCGGTTCACCTTGGAACCCAAGGTCTTGGGAGAGGCCCGGCTCGGCTATGAAGAACTCCTGAATCCGGAGATGTTTCAGCCGCATTTCGGCATCGATGAGAGCGGCAAAGGCGATTTTTTCGGCCCGTTGGTGATAGCCGGGGTTTACGTAAACGGCAACATTGCCCGCGAATTTCTTGGAATCGGTGTGACTGACAGCAAAAAGATCGGGTCAGATCGCCGGATAAAGGAATTGGCCAGACTCATCGTCCAGGTGCCGGAGGCGACTCACAACGTGGTGCTGATCGGTCCGGAACGTTACAACGAACTATACCGGAAATTTGCGAACCTGAATGACCTGCTTGCCTGGGGACACGCCCGCGTCATCGAAAATTTGCTCACCGCGCGGCCGGATTGTCCCCGCGCGCTCTCCGATCAGTTCGCCAACGCGCGCGTCATCAAGAAAGCCTTGTTGGAACGGGGCAAGGCCATCACGGTTGACCAGCGCACGAAGGCCGAGTCGGACGTAGCCGTGGCTGCCGCGTCCATCCTGGCGCGCGAACGGTTCGTGAACTGGCTCGAAAACCAGGGCAAAATGGTTGGCCTTACTTTGCCCAAAGGTGCGTCTGCCCAAGTGAAAGCGGCTGCCTGCAGCCTGGTGGCCCGTGCGGGCCCCGACGCGTTGCCGCGATTCGCCAAGGTGCATTTTCGCACCGCCGCCGAGGTCCTGGATGCCCTCACCAAACCCGCCGGACCGGGCGAGGAATGATTCCGAAACGAAACAGACCTTGCTACCTCAGTTTTCTAGATAATAATTCAAAAGGGATTCAGCCCCGCTGCCTTACGACACATGAACGGCCGAACAGGCAACCGCTAACGCTGAGGGCGTGTGAGAACCGCAGAGGGTAAACCTGGTCCGCCTCGGCTCTCACACCCCCTCTTAACCAGTTAACCGTCGAAAGGAGTTCAATGGCCAACCTCACAAAACGGGACATCGTGGTGAAGATCAGCAACGAAACTGGTCTTGTTCAGCACCAGGTTTTCGAAGTCGTCCAACGGACCCTCGACCTGATCACGGATAGCTTGGCACGAGGCGAGGATGTTGAACTGCGCAATTTCGGCATTTTCGAGGTGCGCCTCACCAAGGAACGCGTCGGCCGCAACCCCAACCAACCCGGCAGCAGCTTCAAGATTCCGCAGCGCGCGACCGTGAAATTCAAGGCGGGCAAGATCATGCGCCAAAAGGTTTCAAAACTGTCAGCCGTGTTGAAACAGGCGGAGGCGGGAAAAGCTGCATCCTCCCGTTACCCGGCCCCTGAGGACGGCGCGGCGCCTCCTGCCGTGAGGCCTCGTCCTTCAACTTTTAAAACCGCCTGACGAGTCTTCCGCTTTGTCCCGTGAGAGCGGCGGCTCGGCCGGGGCGGCCGGACCTGTTTTTGAACCTGTGCCGGGACTGCTCGGCCCTTCCCATCGCCGGGATTCCAGTGCGTCCAGGGCCGCAGCCGTCTCCGCCTGTTTTTTGCTCGGTCCCTCCCCCAACCCGAGCTGCCGGCCCTCCCAGAAGACCCTCGCCACAAAAATTTTCTGGTGCTCCGGCCCGGCTTGGGAAACGATTTCGTACGTCGGGCTCTTGGGAGAAATCGCCTGCAGGATCTCCTGCAATTGCCCCTTTGGGTTGACCTCGAGCGGTTGCAAGGCCAGCCGCTGGATATCTTCCTGGGCCTCATCGAGCACAAAACGCCGCACCGCTTCCAGGCTGCTGTCCAGGTACATCGCTCCCACCAATGCCTCAAATGCGTCTGCCAGAATCGATGCGCGTTGCCGCCCGCCACTCGCTTCCTCGCCGCGCCCCATCATGAGGTAGGTACCGAGGCCGATGCTCATCGCATGCACCTTAAGTCCTTCCCGGGAAACCAGGCGCGACCGCAGCTTGGTCAGTTGCCCCTCACTAAAGTAAGGAAATAAACGAAACAGGTGCTCCGTAAAGATGAGTTGCAAAACTGCATCGCCGAGAAATTCAAGCCGTTGATTGTCAAAGTGATGCCGCTGCGTTTCATGACCTAAACTTGGGTGCGTGAGCGCTTCGGCCAACAGCAACGAATTACGGAATTTGTAGCCAATCCGTTGTTCCAGGGGGTTCATCAAGGATGTGTCGCTGAAACCTGCCATCGTTTTTGAACGGACAGTTCGGGCCCACCCAGGTACTTTTAAAGGGCCCCCCTTACAACGCTAACTTCCCGCCGTTGTCAACCACCCCTCAGCAAATCCAACCCGGCGGGCGGGTGTTTGTTAGGATGGGTGTACAGGCGTGACGCCTTAGGAGGAAACCGGGTGCAAGTGCGGGCCCGCCGGCTGATGCCCAAAAAGATCACGCTGCTTGATCAACTCGGCGACTTTGGGCGGCACCATCTGCTCCCAGCCGTCCTGCCCCTGCTGGATCCGGGCCAGCACGTCGCGCGAGAAGATGTCCGAGAGCGCCGCGTTGAAGCCCACCAGCCCCTCCAGGTAGTGGTTCTCCAACAGGTGCGCGTAGAGGTTGCGCAGGTGCAAG
>JAFBAP010000039.1 GCA_019247695.1 Verrucomicrobiota bacterium
CCCGCCGTGTGACCGAGGATATCACAAACGATGCGGTGCACTTCCCCGCGTTCCCGCGTGTATCGAGAAAGCAACTCTTCACGGCTGCCGAATCCGACCCTTTTGGCCAACTGAGCCTGGTCATCGGGGGACTGCGGCAACTGCGAGACCGAACTGTTATCGACCCGCCTCAGCGCCGCCTCCAATTGCCGGAAAAATCGGTACGCGTCCGCCAGCGTACCCGTTTGCGATTCCCTGCCCCGTTCCCCGAGCCTGCCAAGCGCATGCAAGGTGTTGGTCTCGAAAATCTTTTCCCGCATTTGCAGGTACTGCGTTGCGAACTCGACGGCCATGAGGCCGCCACGCCCGGTCTTGAGATGATAGAAATCCGAGCCTTTCTCGCGTTGCGTCACCACGCGCAGATACATTTCTCCGATCCTGTCGCGCAGGTCACCCCGCTCCGCCGCCTTTTCCCACATTCTCCGGACCGCCTCCGCCAGTGGAGCCGCGTGCGGGCCGCCCACGACGCGGGCTTTGGAAAGGGACTGCATTTCCCACACCTGAGCGCGGTTTTCGAAGTAAGCCTGGTATTGGTCAAGCCCGACCACCAGGGCGCCGGACTCCCCTTCGGGTCGCAGACGCGTGTCCAACCCAAACACGCGGCCCTCGCTCGTTTTGGTGTTCATGAACTTGATCAGCCGCTCCGCCAAGAGCGGATCTTCGCCCACTAAAACCACGTCGAGGTCGGCGCCGTAGAGAAGCTCCCGTCCCCCAAACTTTCCAAGCGCCAGCACCGTGAGGCCGGTCGAAGAGCCGGCAAGCTGCATGCAAAAGTGAAGGCACGCTTCCGCGAGGTTGGTCATTTCCTCCTGGAGCGCCTCCAGCGAGGCCAAGCCGAGCACGTTCTTAAGCACCAGCCGCACAAGTTCCGCCCTGCGGTAAACCCGCACCCAGGTGCCGGGGTCGAGAGTTTCGTAGTTCTGCGCCAAGCCCTTTTCGAAATCGGCGACGGTATGGCTGGCGCTCAGGTCACGGCCCCGGGCGACTTCCTCGATGAGCTGGGGCCGTCGAATGACGATCTCGGAAAAGAAAGCGCTCGCATCGAACAATCGGACCAGGAGCTCAAGCAGGCGCGGGTTTGCCAGGAGGGTTTCGAACAGGGCGCCACGAATGCCGTAAGCATCGACGAAACGGACAAAGCGGTTCAACGCCGCGTCCGGGTCAGCCATGCGGGAAAGCCAGTTGACCAGTTCCGGCTCGAGCTTGCGATACAGCCGTTTATTGCGCGGCGCGACGTGCACGCCGGCCGGGCCGCTGGCCAGCGCGCCCAGCGCACGCCGCGCGGTTTCCGGTGCCCGGAAAAATCCGGTGGGCATCGGGCCGGCCGGAGGACCCGAACGTCCCTGTAAAAGGTGTTCGAAGGTGGCGCGAACCGCCTGCGTATGCTTTGACAGGGTCTCGAGAAAGCGATCACGCGACTCGAAGCCGAGCGTTCTGCCGATCAGCGCCTGAGTTTGCGGATTGGCCGGTAAAGTGTGCGTCTGCTGTTCACGAACCATCTGCAGGCGGTGTTCCACCGTTCGCAGAAAAACGTACGCGTCCTCCAGGGAACGCACGGCCGCTACCGGCAGCAACTGCAACCGTTCGAGTGCGATCAGCGTTTTCAGGGTATTCCGGCCTTGTAAAAAGGCGTGCCGGGCACCGTGCAGCAGTTGCAGCGCCTGGACCGTAAACTCGATTTCCCGGATCCCGCCGAAGCCGAGCTTGACGTTCCGGTGCAACTCCTCATTGCCCACGAGGTCGCGTTCGATGCGGAGCTTGAGGTCCGCCACTTCATCCAGCAATTCGACCGAAACGAGCTTCGGAAAGATAAACGGCTGGAGCCGCTGGTTGAATTCGTAGAGCAATTCCCCGTCTCCGCAGATGCCGCGCGCCTTGATCAACGCCAGGCGCTCCCAGGTTTCGCCGTACCCGGAATAGTAGTGCTCCATGCTGGCCAACGACCTCACGAGCGGACCTGCCGCTCCCTCGGGCCGAAGGCGAAGGTCGATGCGGAACAAAGGATTCTCCTTGGTGCTGAAGGTATCGACCACCCGCTGCGCGATGCGCGTGTAGTACTCGTGGTAACTGAAATTCGGGTTGAGCGCCCCGTCCTCACCGTAGAAAAAGATGACGTCGATGTCCGAACTGTAATTAAGTTCCTCCCCGCCGAATTTGCCCATGGCGAGCACTCCGATGCCGGTCGGCGGGGTACCCCAGCGTCGCGCGGCCGTGGCGAGCGCGCCTGACAAGACGGTGCTGACGCAGCGTTCGGCCACGGCGGTGATATCGGCGGTGGTTTCGACGAGGTCAGCCTGCCCGGAAAAATCTCGGAACCCGATACGAAGCAGCTCGTCTGATTTCCAGCGCCGGAGCCAGGAAAAGGTCTGGTCCTCAGCGAGTCCCGGGTCGGTCGCCGCGTCGCGCAGGCGCATTTTTGACGAGGTCACGTCGGCGCTTAACAACCATCGCAAGAGCTCGGGGTGCCGCTGGATTTTCTCCAGGGAGCCAGGCGAGTAAGTGAGGAAGTTAATGAGGGTAATCTTCCGGCCGGCAAACTGGTCCAGCAACGCCAATAGCCGCGGTTCGACCTCGTTGAGGGCGATCAATACCCGCTCCGCGCCGTCCGGATCAAGGAGTTGGCCGGCGAGCTGCGCGCGCAGCGAAGTCAGGGCGGTCCGGTCCTCCATGCAGGTTAGTTAGTTAGTTGGGTTCGTTACTACTACTACTACTACCTATTTATTGAACAGTTTCTGCCTGGCGCGCTGGAGGATGGCGTGCTCCGCACGGGTCAGGCTCTTGAAGCCTTCACGCCTGATTTTTTCCAACACGGGATCGACCTGTTCGCGCATGAACTGGTCACAACTCATCCGCTCAAGCCGGAGGTCGCGGTTGCGACGTTCGCGCCAGCGCCGTTCCAGGCGCCACGGACTACCGAACCCGAGGTATCGGGCATAGATGCAGCCGGTGAGTGCCCCGACGAGGCTGGCCACGGCGGAGCCATGAGTTGCGCTGGCGTGCCCACGCCAGCAGAAGATCGCCAAAACGAGGATCAACGCCCAACCAAGATATTTATAGGGCACCCAAAGGCGGGGCCAACCCGGGAGGCAGAGCGGCCATTCCGGCAGGATGGTAGTGCACGCGAGTGCGAACGCGCAAACGGCCGGCTGTGCCCCGAGTAGAAGGTGTGCCGGTGAAACCAGCGCGTGAGCGATCGCACCCGCTGCGCTCGCCGTGGCGACTAACCCGAAGAAGTGGCGGCGGCCTAAGATCGCTTCCGATTCGCATCCGGCCAGCATGAATCCCACCACACTCAGGAGGATCGGCCAAGGGCTGTGTAAATCGTGCAACCACAGGTACGTAAACGGCTGCCAAAGCATGCCGTTCAGCAGGCCCCAACGGCTTGCGCCGAGGAGGTATTCCGGACAATTCACGCCTGCAGCTGATAGAAGCGATTCAAAGGAATACACGGCCACCAGCAGCAGTGCGATGCAGGCGGCAACCGTGACGTGCCCGCGCCGCCACGGTGCGGCTAAAAATTGAATTTGCGTCCACTTCATACTTGGATGCTCCCTCCCAAAGTTCCCGAGCCTCACCTTCTAAGTACGCGTCAAGACGGCCAACGAGACGTCTGCTAAATGCGGCAACACAGAACGGGTGGCGGGCGCCGGCGCGGAACCCGGACGGGCCGGGTTTTCAGCGGCCGGCGGGCCGCGGGCTGCGGCGGGGAACGAGCACCCGTAATCGTTTGGCCGCCAGTTCGAAACGGACCGGGGTCCGGAGTGAAACCTCGCCATCGACTTCGACGGGAGTATCCTGATCGCTGACGACGGAGAGCGCGGGCACCTGCAAATACTCGACGTCGGGCATTTGTTCAGGTTTACCGGCCAGAATGCCTTGGAGATACCGGAAGATGTCCAGGTAACCCTGGTTTCGAAACATCAAGAGATCGAGCCGGCCATCGTTGTTTTGGGCCTGGGAAAAAACGGAAAACGGCCCGCCGTAATGGCGGCCGTTGCCGATGAGTGCGAACGAGGCCTCGAACTGCCGGCCATCCGCACACGCGATCTGAAGCCGCGGGGGCGGGCTGCTGATGATCTGCAACGCCGCGAGGACGTAGCTTAACGGACCGATGGTACGGCGGATGGTGACATCGGTGGCCTCGACCGCCCGTGCATCCAGGCCGACGCCGGCCAACTGCACGAAAAACTGATCATTGGCGCGTGCCAGATCGATCTCGGCCACATGACCGTCCTCAATCACCTCCCAGCATTTCCGGATCTGTTCAAGCGGCAGCCCCAACTCGTACGCAAACACGTTCATCGTCCCGATCGGCAGGATGCCGAGCGTGACGGGCCATCCAGCGATGCCGTTGACGACTTCGTTGACGGTGCCATCGCCGCCGGCTGCGATCACCACTTCGTGGCCGTCGTGAACCGCTTGTTCGGCCAGCCGCATACCCTGCCCCGGACCGTTGGTCGGCCAAAGGGCGGCACCGCGTACGATCGATCTGAGCGTGTTTTCGACCGAACGCGCCTTCTCACCCTTGGCAGCGGGGTTGAAAATCACGACAACCTTCTGCTTGTTCATTGCCCCGGCATCCTCTTAAGTTCATCTCTTGTCCGCTCGATACGTAAAGCCTTTACTTCGTCTGTTTTCGCTGGTTCTGGCCGCCGTCGGGTTACTTTTCGCGCTCGGGTTGCTGGCGATCAATCTCTACCTTCAGTCCCCCGGCACCCGGCAGAAGATCTGCCGCGCGCTGAGCCGGAGCACCGGCCTGCCGGTCAGCGTATTTCGCATCTCGTATGACCCGTGGTCCGGGCTGGTCCTTGACGAGGTGACGGCTCGCGAACCGGGCGGTTCGACCGCCATATTTCGGGCCAGCCGCATCAAAGCGCACTTCAACCACCTGAAGCTCTTGAACCACAAACCGGTGATTAAACAGTTGAGCCTCCAGGGCGTCGACGTCTCCGTGCCTCTGGCGATGTTGACGGCAGCGGAAGCGCATCCAACCGACTTGCCGGCACCAAGGCCGCCTCCCGCCGCCGGCAGCACGCCGCCGGTCGCGGCCGCCGGTGCGCCCTCGCGGAACAAATTCCCGGCAGCGTCCTCGATCAGGGTTCAACGGGTTAAACTGACGCAGGGCACGATCACCCTGCTTTCACGTGACAGCACGGTCGCCGCCACCATCCGGAACCTGGAGGTTTTCGCGCGGCTGCAGAGGGGGGTGTATGCTGGTCGGATGCTGGCCGCCAGCGTCTCGACGGGCAACAATACGCTGGTCTGTGCGGAGCTGGCGTCTCCGCTGTTTGCGTCCGCCGAACGAGTCGAACTCCCGGCGGTGCAGGCGAAGCTCTGGGGAGGATCGCTCAGCGGCAGCTTCCAGATCGCATTGAATGCACCTCCGTACCGCTACGATTTAAGATTGGACGTGTTTGACGCCAGCGTGAGCGACATTGCCTCCCGCGCGGCCGGAGTCCTCGACCAGGCGCACGGGAGGCTTCGCGGCAGACTGGATTTGCACGGCGCGGCGGGTGATGCCGCTTTCAACTCAGGTGAAGGCCAGGTGGAAGTCGTGGCCGGCTACCTGGATCAGTACCCCCTGCTTCAGGAGATCGGACGCTGGACCCAGATCGATGAGTTGCAGCGCCTGGACTTTAATGAAGCCCGCTCACACTTCCGGATTGCGGGCATCACCTTGTACATCGACGAGATCAGGCTTCTGTCCAGGAATTGCGACGTGTGGCTCTGGGGGCAGATTGACGCCGCTCAGAAGCTGGACCTCAACGGCCGGTTGATCGTCAACCAGTTTCTGAGCCAGAAAATCCCCAACGAACTTGAGGAAAACTTCGTCACCAACCCGGACAATCATACCCGCTTTCTGGACTTCCGCGTCACCGGGACCTTGGGCCATCCGCAGAGTGACCTCCTGGACCGGATGATCGGCGATAAGCGCAAACTGTTCCGGAAACTCTTGCGCGGGGACCGCCATGAACGGTAGCGGGAACCCCGTTCGGAGTTCGGTCACACGGTCACACGGCGGGCACAGCGGGTTTGGCGGGCACAACGACGGAGTTCACACGGCGAACACGGCGGGAAGACAGGAATCATCCGCAGAACACGCAGAAGAACGCAGAAAAAGATCCACGAAACCGGAGCTTGACACCGGCAGCTCGCCCCCATGCTGCCGCTCCGAACTCCGAACTCCGAACTCCGAACTCCGAACTCCGAACTCCGAACTCCGAACTCCGAACTC
>JAFBAP010000040.1 GCA_019247695.1 Verrucomicrobiota bacterium
TTTTCCGGACCCGGCAAAAGGCAGGCAGATCATCAGCCCTGTTGCACCTCGCCGCCTTTTTCCTGGTGCTCGGTTCGGTCTTTCTCTTCCGGGTAACCCACGGTGAGAGCAGGGCCACCGAGGCCGTCACGGGGTTCCCTGAACCGGTGTTTCGGATGTTTCAGGCGCTCTGGATCGGACCGGCAGCCGCGTTGCGCGCCTTGATCCTCAGGCCGTGGGAAACGCTGGAACACGCCGAGGCGTTTGCTTCCGCCATCGGCCTGGCCATCGGGGTGATCACCTGGCGGATGTTAAACCGCGACGGCCATCAAACCGGCGCGACCGGCGGCGCACCAGACACCGCCACCAGGCTTGATGCGCAGGTGGCCGCCGGAGGCGTGATTGCTTTCGTCTTGCCTTACGTGTTGATGTTCCGGACGGCTTATTTCCCGCCGAATGAAACGGTCGGCAGGTTAAGCAGCTTGCACGCGCCGGCCACCTTCGGCCTCGCGGTGCTGGGGTCGGTTCTCTACCATCAGTTGGCGCGAAGCCGGTGGTTCCGCCGTGGCGCCGCCGTTCTCGGGGCCGTCTTTTTTGCGCTCCTGGGCGCCTACGGCGTTCAATACCAGGAGAAAGAGTACGTCGCGGCCTGGGAGGCCCAGCGCACGATCTGGAAAGGAATCTATGCACTCAGCGGAGACGCCGGACCCGGCACACCGATCGTGGTTGATCTCGACGGGTTGCCGCAAACGCAGTGCTTCCCCTCGATCTGGCTTCCCGGTGCTTACTCGCTCTTCGATGTTTTCGCCAAAGTGCCCAGGTCCTGGCAGAAAACGCCGCAAATCACCGGCTACTATCCCTGGTGTGAGACGGAGTTCAAGGATGGGGCCTTGGTGATGAAGACGCCTCCCTGGGCCCCTGGGGCGTGGCCGGCACTGAGAAATGGTGAGTTTATCTTCCTGAAGTACCAAAACGGTCAGATGACCCGGTGCACCGGTCCGACGCAGCTCTTCGGACACGTGCTGTCGCCGAAAGCGCCGGTGCCAGGAGTGTCCGGGTGGCCGCTGAACCGGGTAGGAACGCAGATCCTGCTTCCCCCCTCGTTCGAAGACTGGAGACACCTTTCTAAGGAGAAACCGTACTCGTGGACGAAAAATTGGGATTGAAACTTTTAGTGTGGACCGAGGCCGTCTTTCGCCCTCCTAAGGCGTCACGCCTGTACGCCCCCTCTAACAAACGCCCGCCCCGCCGGGTTGGATTTGCTGAAGGGGCGGCAGAACCCGCGAGCGACGCCTTCTGCCGCCCTTTCAGGGCTCAATCCGGGGGGAGGACCCTACCCAGGGTAAACCCTGGGCTAAGTTCTCCTGGCCCTTCGGGCCGTAAGGCGGGAGTAAACCCGGGGCTAGGTTCTCCTGGCCCTTCGGGCCGTAAGACGGGAGTAAACCCTGGGCTAGGTTCTCCTGGCCCTTCGGGCCGTAAGACGGGGGTAACCCCGGGGCTAAGATCCCTTGCGCCTCCGGGGCGAAAGACGGCCTTCAGGCCACCGGTAGCTCTGATTCGCGCCAAGCGGTTTATTCCCTGGAACGCGTTGGAGAAAACATGCGTTCCATCGGGACGCCTGAAGCGGCGTCCCGGAGACTCCGCACCCGCAAGTGGTCCGCCGGTGACGCGGTGCGGCGATCGATCTTCAATCCGGAATGGCCGGCCCTCCGGGACGAATCCAACCCGCCCCCTTGGTGCTGGAAACCGCACCATAATCGGCCGGCTTCGTTGGGGACAAGGCATCGATCGCAAATGAAAATTGTCGTCCTTGGCCTCTGGCATTTGGGCTGCGTCACGGCAGCCTGCGTGGCAAAACACGCTCCGGTGGTGGGATTGGATTTCGACGAGGCCGCCGTTGCGCAATTGCGTGCCGGCAGACCGCCCTTATTTGAACCCGGGCTCGCCGAACTGATTCAAAGTTCCGTCAAAGCGGGGAAACTGCAGTTTTCGAGCGACCCGGCCGGGGCGTGCTCCGGGGCTGACCTGCTGTGGGTTTGTTACGATACGCCGGTTGACGACGATGACCTGGCCGACCTGACGCCGGTTTTGCAAGGGATTGATGCCTGCGCACCGCACCTTGGCCCGAACACGCTGGTGCTGATCTCCTCGCAGGTGCCGGTAGGGACTTGTCGCCGGCTGGAAGAGCGGCACCGGCGCTTGCGCTTTGCCTACTCGCCGGAAAATCTCCGCCTCGGCAAGGCGATCGAGATTTTCACGCACGCCGATCGGATCATTCTGGGCGTGCGGCAGGCAAGTGACGCGGAAGAATTACGCCCGTTGTTGTCCCACTTCACGCTGGACCTGGTGGTAATGCGGACCGAGTCGGCCGAAATGACCAAACACGCCATCAATTCGTTTCTCGCGCTGTCGATCACTTTTATGAACGAGGTGGCCCGGCTTTGCGAGGCGACCGGCGCCGATGCCAAAGAAGTGGAGCGCGGGCTGAAGTCAGAAAGTCGCATCGGCCCGAAGGCGTACCTTTCGCCGGGAGGGCCGTTTGCCGGCGGCACCCTGGCGCGGGACGTGGTTGCCCTGACCCGGATCGGGGCGCAACACGCCGAACCGCTCGCCCTGATCCCGGCCATCAAGGCCGGCAATGACGGCCATAAACGGTGGGCGGTGCAGAAACTGCAGGAACGGTTCCCCGATCTTCAGGGTAAAAAGATCGCCGTGCTCGGCCTCACGTATAAGCCCGGCACCGACACGCTCCGGCGCAGCCTGGCCGTCGAGATCTGCCGGGGGCTTTCAGCCGCCGGCGCCCGACTC
This sequence comes from Verrucomicrobiota bacterium, assembly GCA_019247695.1. Lineage (NCBI taxonomy): Bacteria > Pseudomonadati > Verrucomicrobiota > Verrucomicrobiota bacterium. The sequence continues at coordinate 2,788 of JAFBAP010000040.1, forward strand.
ACCCTTTACGACCCGCGCGTGCAGGCGCCGGCGTTGCCGGACGATTTGCAACTGTTCCCGCTGTTTCACCAGGTCGCCGAGGCGGTGGCCGGTGCGGACGCCGTGATCGTCGCCACCGAATGGCCGGAAATCCGGCAGGCGCCCTGGCCGGAACTTATTGCCGGGTTACACGGCCGGCTGATCGTTGACGCCAACGGATTTCTCGCCGAACAGGTCAGGGCACTGCCCGGCGTGGAGTACCGCCGGGTGGGTGTACCCGGCGAAGCCGCGCCTCAAACCAACCGGCTGTAGACCATGAAATTAGAGGGAAAATCCGCCATCATCACCGGCGCCAGTCAAGGCCTGGGCAAGGTCATCGCGACGCAATTCGTCCGGGAAGGTGCGAATGTGTGCGTTTGCGCCCGGGACGGCGCGCTGTTGGCAGCCGTGGTTGAAGAGCTGCAACAGGCTGCCCCGAAAGGACAAACCGTGGTTGGACGCGCCGCCGACGTTTCCCGCGAAGATGAGGTCGAAGCGGTTTTTGCCGAGGCGGTACGCGCGTTCGGCCGGTTCGAAATCCTGGTCAACAACGCCGGGGTCTACGGTCCCAAAGGTCCGGCCGATGAGATCGATCTCGCGGAATGGATTCGCGCCGTCGAGATCAACCTTTACGGCACGTTGATTCCTTCCCGGGTCGCCACCCGGCATTTCAAAAAGAACGGCTACGGTAAAATCATCAATTTATCCGGCGGTGGCGCCACCGCCCCGCTGCCGCGCCTGAGTGCCTACGCGGCGTCCAAGGCGGCGGTAGTCCGGCTGACTGAGACGCTGGCTGAAGAACTTCGTGAAGACCGGATCGACGTGAATGCGGTTGCCCCCGGGGCGCTTAACACCCGCCTTCTGGATGAAGTGCTGGCCGCCGGGCCCGAAAGGGTGGGGGCGGAGTTTTATCAAAAAGCACTCAAGCAGCGTGACGCCGGCGGCGTGCCCCTGGAACGGGGGGCCCAACTCTGCGTGTATCTCGCTTCTGCGGAAAGTGACGGCATCACCGGCAAACTCATCAGCGCGCAATGGGATCCTTGGGAACGCCTGCACGAGCACCGGAACAAGCTCGCCTCCAGCGACATTTTCACCCTGCGCCGAATCGTCCCCGAAGACCGGCACACGGCGCTCTGAAAGACATCCACAGATTACACAGATTACACGGATTAAGGCGATTCCGAAGCGTTGCCCTGCGGGTGCAGCGTCTCCGAGCTCCGAACTCCGAGCTCCGAACTCCGAACTCCGAACTCCGAACTCCGAACTGTACGTGCCGGCCGGTGACGAAAGACCATCAACTGGAGGCCGAGGAACCCGAGCGCGGTGGCGGGCGCAATCGCGCAGAGTTTGGCCACCAGGATATTGGTCGTGAACGTGTTGAGGCAAAGGCGAACGATCACAACCGTCACGAGCCAGCAGAAAAAGACGTTGAGCCCGTACTGAGCCAGTTGCTTGCCGTAATCGGATCGCTGGCAGCGAAAAACCCAGAATTTATTCAGAAGAAAATGACACACTACCGCGGTCAGGTACGCGATGCTGACCGCCACCAGCGGCCGCAGGAAAAAGTGCAACAACCAAACGAGCGAGAAGTCAACGGCTGCAACCGTGCCTCCGACGGCGAGGAACCGGATCACTCGTAATGCCCTGGCCTGATTAATGACTACTCCCATGACGCCGGAAAGAATGGTACAAAACTTCGGTTTCGCAATCTTTGGTTGCGGGCTCATCGGCAACCGCCGGGCGGCCAGCTTGCCGGCGGGCACCCTGCGCTACGCGTGCGACGTGGACCTGACCAAAGCCGCCGCGCTTGCCGGCAAGCATGCCGGTTGCCGGGCGATTGATACCGCGGAGCAGGTGTGGTCCGATCCGGACGTGGACGCGGTTATCGTCTCCGCGGCGAACGTCGCGCTCGCGCCCTTGACGCTTGCCGCCGTACGCGCCGGCAAGCATGCGCTGGTCGAAAAGCCCGGCGCCATTTCCTCGGCGGACCTGAAGCAAATCGCCGAGGCGGCCGAAGAAACCAACGCCAAGGTGCGGCTCGGCTATAACCACCGTTTTCATCCCGCCTTCTTGAAGCTCTGCGAGCTGCAGGCCGCCGAAGATACCGGTGAATTCATGTTCCTGCGCGCCCGGTACGGTCACGGCGGCAGGACCGGCTATGACCGGGAATGGCGGGCTGACCCGAAATTGAGCGGCGGCGGTGAATTGATCGATCAAGGCGTTCATCTTATCGACCTCGCCTCCCTCTGGCTGACCGACTTTACCCGGGTGGAGGGTCACGCCGCCACTTATTTCTGGGACATGCCCGTCGATGACAACGCGTTTGTCAGTTTGCGCGATGCAAAGGGCCGGACGGCCTGGCTCCAGGTCAGCTGCACCGAGTGGAAAAATCTATTTTCGTTCGAGCTGTATTTTCAGCGAGCCAAGTTTCACGTCGAAGGGCTCGGCGGCAGCTACGGCCTCGAGCGGCTTTACCACTACCGGATGTTGCCCGAGATGGGGCCGCCGGAAACCGTCATTTACGAGTTTCCACGGGGAGACCGGTCCTGGAACATCGAACTGCAGGAGTTCCTGCAGGATATCGGACAGGGCCGGCCGCCCAACCCCGGCCTGGCCGAGGGCATCCGCACCCTGGAAATCGTTGAAGAGATTTACCGCCGAAGCGGCTACGATCACTCCGCGGGCACGGCGAAATAATCCGCAGAACACGCAGAAAGAGGGAAAACATCCACAGATTACGCAGATTACACAGATTAAAAAGGGATCTCCCCGCGCCCCGTACGCGGCCGCTCCGAACTCC
>JAFBAP010000041.1 GCA_019247695.1 Verrucomicrobiota bacterium
CGAACACGGCGAGCCACGGCGACCACGGCGGGAAGAGGGGAAGAGAGTTCGGAGTTCGGAGGCGTCGTAGAACCGGGTCCGATCTCCCCCGAGGGTCAGACTCACCCGGCGGGAAGACGGAATCATCCGCAGAACACGCAGAAGAACGCAGAAAAGAGAAAACCTCCACAGATTACACAGATTGACACAGATCAAGAGCGGGCGGCAACTCTAAGGTTGACACTCGCACCTACCCCCCAAGATTCCGCTCCGAACTCCGAACTCCGAACTCCGAACTCCGAACTCCGAACTCCGAACTCCGAACTCCGAACTCCGAACTCCGAACTCCGAACGCCGAACGCCGAACGCCGAACGCCGAACGCCGAACGCCGAACTCTTTCCTTTTCTTCCCGCCGTGGTCCGCCGTGTTCGCCGTGTTCGCCGTGTGAACTCTTACGTGGTGCCCGCCAAGCCCGCTGTGCCCGCCGTGTGACCGAACTCCTACCCCTTCCTCCGCACCGGGTCGGGCACGGGCGCGCTATTTTTCGAATTCTGAATCGCGTCCAGGATGAATCTCACCTGGTCGAGCAAGCGCTGTTGCGAGTAGGGCTTGGCGATAAAGCCGCAGAGGCCGCGGGCCAGCATCCGGTTCAGCTTTGATTGCTCCGCAAATCCGCTGCTGAGAACTACGGCGACATCCGGGTGAATCCGCTGCAGCTCGTTAAAGACCGTCTCTCCATCGATGCCCGGCATGATAAAATCCAGGATCACCAACCGGACGTGCAAGCCAAGGCACCGGAAAACGCGAACTGCCTCTTCACCGTCGTAGGCGGTGACCACTTTGTAACCCTCATCACAAAGCATCAGTTTTGCCAGCAGACAGACGTGCGCTTCATCATCCACCAGCAGGATCAATTCCCGGCTCCCCGTCAGATTTGCGATCTGAACATCGTTCTGACGGGCAAGCTCAGCGAGCGCTGCCGATGAATCGGATCGGGGGGACGCCACGGCAGCCGGATCGAGCATATCTCTACTTATATTTTCTGCGAGAGCCGGAGCCGAACGCACCGCCAGCGACGGCGATCCATTACTGGAACGCTCAACCCTTTCGAGAATCGAGCGCGTCACCTCACTGGCCTTCGCCACGTTTTCCTCCAAATGTTCAAGACAGTTACGGAGCTCGGGTTGGTTCTTTGAAAGCGCTTGTGAACGGTGGCTGTACCCTGCGATTTGCAGCAACAGCTTACTCAGGTCATTCGCCGCTGTCCTTAGCCATTCAAGGTCCGGCAGATCGGGCATCGATACGATACCTTTACTGAACTCGACGATATCACCGTGATCGGTTTGGGTCATCCTTGACGCAAACCCACCAGACGCACCCCAAAAGTGCACATCCTAAAAACAAAAACATCCCTAGAGGCAGCATAACGGATGTGTCATGCCGGAATCTCCTGAAAGAGTCAAAGGAAAATCACCCCTATCCCTTGAATCAGAGTGCAACCCCAAAAAAGTCGAGGAAGACCTGACGGTATACTTCACGCTTGAATCCCGGCACCCAATCCAACACGAATTCGCCCGGCTTGATCCACTGCACGGCTCTGAATTCCGGCTCCGCCGTGCCCACGTCAACCACGGCCGCACCGTCCAATTCGAGCAGAAAATAAGTTTGTTCCTGGCCGTGAAAACCGTTCTTGGTGTGACCGTCCATAAAGAGGTAGCGGTAAGGGCCCCGTTGTTTAACAAAACGGTAAGATTCCAGTCCCAGACCGACTTCCTCCAGTAACTCGCGGGCTAAGGCCTGTTCCGGGGTCTCCTTCCTCTTCTGGCCCCCCTGCGGGAACTGCCAGCCTCCCGGTACATCCGAACGTTCGCCGACCAGGATTTTACCGTCAGACCGCCGGATGATGGCCGCAACGTTGGGGCGATAACGCAGGTCGCTCATATTTCATATTCAATCTCAATGCTTGAACAGGTCACGCAGCGATTTGGCCGTGTCTTTTAATCGGTTTTTAAGGTCGCGCCCCAGCCTGTCTTCCACTGCGGCCAGGACACGTTTGCTCAGGTCTTCCTTGGGTTCCTGGACCGTGCCCGACAAGCGGACCACCGTCCAGTTCAAGCCGTTTCGTTGTTCGGTAAAAACGGCTTCCAGCGAACCCGGCACCCAATAATCCAAAAGCTCGGGCTTCAAACCGACTTGCAACACCCCCTGCACCTGGTCGCCTTTCACTTCGATCGTTCCCAGCACCCTGATCGTGTCGCGATATGCCGCATTGAGATTGGTCAGTAGAAAATTGTGGTTCGAGTAAAGCACATGACCCGCCGCGGAATCGAAACTGGCGCTGCCTAAAGGAGCCGAACCCGTCAGGTACCGCAGGCCGCCGAGATAATGACTGAAATCGTAGCGCACCTGGTTCGCCTGAAAGTCACCTTGAATGGTGCCTCGTTCAAAGTGGTTCAGGGCTCCCTGGAAGGTTAGGTCCCCAGTCACGACCCCATCCAGTTTTTCTTTGTTGAGCGGCAAACCGGTCACTGAAATATTGGCCAGCTTGGCATGGAGGTCAGCGCTCAGTTCCCGATTCAACTGGATCTCACCCTGGATGGTGGCGGTTCCGCCGCCGGGAGACGCCAGTTCAAGATCCCGGATCTGGAGGCGCCGCGAGCTAAGGCCGGCTTGTGCCTTTAACAACTGTGCCGCAGGAAACCGGTCGCTGTGGATCGTGCCCCCCTCGATTGTAAACTCCCAAGCTTTCGGGCCGGTCTTAACCGCCAGAATGCCCACATTAGTCAGGCTGCCTTTGGTCCCGTGCCGGGACTCGTAAGCCAAAGAGGCATGCTGGATCGTTATCTTCTGGACGCTGAAGTGGATCCGGAATCGCAGGCTCGGTTTCGAAGAAGGCGGTGCCACCGGTTTGGACTGAGTGGCAGCCTTGGCCGGAAGAAACTGAACCTCTGCTTGTTCCGCGCTCGCCGAATCGAGGACGATCTGGCCCGTGAACAGCTTCGGCCAATCAAGGTGCGCCGTTAAGCCGGTCAGGCGCACCGAACTGATTTTACTGCCGGGCTGGCCGGTCGCCTTAAACCCGCCGCTGCGAACGGTTGCACCGGTCCAATCAAGAGATTCAAAACTGCCTTCAGCCTCCAACGACCGGCTCACGCGCTGGCCGAGCCATAAACGGAAAGCGTCGCTCCGGATGAACACGCCTAAGCCAACCCAAAAGCCGGCCAGCAGAATAATGATCAGGGAAAAAATGAGGACAAGTCGCTTCACGAATTCTAAGACGGTGGGAGATAGCCTTGGTTATGGCTACGCAATTTTCTCTCGAGGTGAACCATTGAAGGGTGAGCAATGGACGATGGGCAACGGTTAATGATCAATGATCAAACGCGAATGATCAATCCCCGGACATTCTGTTCCTTAAGGGGAGAAGCGAAATGCGCGGGAGGAATTCATCCCCGGCTTCCGCTCTCGTAGGCGTTTAAACATAGAGGATTGATCATCCGCGTCGGATAGTGTTCATTTGAACATAGTGGCGCCTCCAAAAATTGTTGAGCTCCGTCAGGTTCTCGCCCGGCGTTTTCCCCCGCAAACCGTGCCCCCCGCCAGCCTTGCGGCCACGGGATTACCCAGCCTCGACCAAATCCTCGGGGGCGGCCTCCTGCGCGGGGCCGTTACACAAATCATTGCCCCCCTGCCCAGCACCGGGGCGACGTTGTTTCTGCAGGAATTGATCCACGCCCTCCGGGCGCAGGCGCAACTGGTGGCCCTGGTCGACGGCGCGGACTGCTTTGAACCCGTCTCAGCCGCAGATCACCTGCTTTGGGTGCGCTGCCGTTATGCGCTGGAAGCGGTCAAAGCCGCCGATTTGCTGCTCCGTGACGGTAATATTCCGGTTACCATCCTGGACCTTAAACAGAATCGGGAGGCTGAGCTGCGGAAAATACCCGGCCAGACCTGGTACCGGCTACAACGCGTGGCCGAAGAGGCGCAGACGACGCTTCTTCTGCTGACGCGTCATCCGCTGGCCTCGAGCGCGGCAATGAACCTGTACGTCCGGTCCGCACTCGTACATGACGATTTGTCCTCTTTTTCCTCCGCCCTGGTCGCGGCCCTATGTTTCCAGGCGCAACGGCGCAAGCCTTTTCAGGAACCGGCTTATGCAGAAATGTAGGAAGACGGCCTCGTTTGCCGTCATTTACGTTCCCGAGTACCGGTTACAATGCGCGTTGCTGGGGCGGATGTTCAGCCGCGCTTTTGCGGGCAAAAAATCGGCAGAAATCTTTTCCTTAAGCGGAGAAACATTTGCCGGGTGCCCGGAAACTGAATCTCAGGTTGAAATGTACGAGCGGGTGCCGGCGGCTTTGCTGGACGGCGACGGCAAACGCGTCGTTGAGCTTAATGCACCGGCGGAAGCGGCCGGTATCCCCCTGTACGCCGGCACGGGTCTGGCGGTTGCGCGCGTTCCTGCACTGCTTTGCTTACCTCGAATGTTTTCCTGGGAAACCCGGCTCCAGGACGCACTCCTGCAGCTTGCTTACCGGCATTCGCCCCTCCTGCAAAACACAGCTCCGGGCGTCTGCACGCTGGATTTGAGGATGCGGCGTGATGCTGATCACGCGCTTTGGTTACGGGATTTGCTCAGCCGGTTACGACAACTGGGCCTTAAAGCCAAAGCGGGTCTGGGCGCCAACCCTGAAGTGGCGCTGCAGGCCGCCAGGATCGCCGATCCGCTTCTGGAGATCACCGGCGACCGGGATTCCCTGCAGGCGTTACCCGTTGAGTGCCTGCAACCTTCCCCTGAGGTGGTGCAAATTCTGCGCGACTGGGGCGTGCACACCGTCAGTGGGCTGCTGCGGTTGCCACGAGAAGCTGCCGGCCGGCGTTTGGGGACGGAGGGGCTGTCCTTGTGGGATCGCGCCGCCGGCCGCTCCCCTCAGGTGCTGCGGTATGTACGCCCTTCGGAACGCTTCCTTGAATCGGTCGAACTCGAATACCGGGTGGAAACGCTGGAGCCATTGTTGTTCCTGCTCCGGCGATTTCTCGAGCGCCTCTGTATCCGGATCACCGCCGCGTACCGTTTGGTGTCCGGGTTGCACCTCAGGTTGAACCTTGAAGGTCAGGATCCGCTGGTGCGCACCTTGCAAATTCCCGCCCCTACCGTTGAAGTGGAGGCGCTTTTCCGCATTACTTCACAATACCTCGAAACCGTCCGGACCACCGCCCCCATTCTGGGGTTTGAACTTGAAGCCAAGCCGGGCGACCCCGGCAACCACCAGTTTGATCTCTACCGGGGCGGTCTCAAGGAGCCGAACCGTTTTTTCCAGACCCTGGCTCGTTTGGCGGCCCTGATCGGCAATGACCGGGTAGGAATCCCGGAACCGGTTGATACTTACCGCCCGGACAGCGTGCGCCTGCGCTGGCCGGACGGAGGGTGGATTCCCTCGTTCTCGCGGAACGAGGAGAACCAGGAACCGGCGCCGCGCATCGGCGCCGCCTTTAGACGATGCCGTCCCGGGGTGCCGGCCGCCGTCCGGTTAGAGGATGGACGTCCGGTCTACATCCAGAGTTCCCTGGCGACCGGTCACATTCAGGAAGTGGGCGGTCCCTGGAAGCTTTCCGGTGATTGGTGGGACCGGTCCTTTTGGGCGGCGGAGGAATGGGACGTACAGCTCCAAAAAGGCGCCCTGTACCGGTTAGCTCAGGAGGGTGATCAATGGCAGGTAGTCGGCATTTATGACTGACACGGATACGAGTTAAAAACGTTTGGTAAAAACTAACTGCGCGGGTTGTCTTACTCCGAAAAAGGTTCCTGCCATGAATTATGTCGAACTGCACGCGCGCAGCGCCTTCAGTTTTCTACGGGGCAGCTCTTCACCCGAACACCTGGCCTTTGTTGCCGCCCAGGTCGAGTTAGCTGCCCTGGCGCTATGCGATCGGGACGGCGTTTTTGGCGCGCCCCGGTTCTACACCGCCGCCAGGGAGGCCGGGATTCGTCCGTTGGTGGGCAGCGAACTTACGATGGAGGACGGCACCGTACTGCCGGTGCTGGTACGTTCCCGGCAGGGCTACCAAAACCTTTGCCGCCTGCTCTCACGCGCCAAGCTTCGTTCGCCCAAGCATGCAAGCGCTATCTGCTGGTCTGAACTCCCTGAATTTGCCGAGGGCCTTCTGGTCCTTACCGGTGATCAGGAGGGGCCTCTGCTCCGCGCTTTGCGAGCCGGCGAATTTGACCTTGCCCGGACGCGGCTGGTCTGGTTACGCGAAGTTTTTGGCCGGGACAGCGTTTTCGTCGAGATTCAACGTCACGCGCGCCGGGACGAACATTGGTTGAACCTCCGGCTGGTTGAACTGGCCGAACGCCACGGCGCCCACCTGGTGGCCACCAACGGCGTGCTTTACGCGACGCCGGACCGCCGGCTGGTCCTGGATGTCTTCACCTGCGCACGGCACCACACTCACCTTGACGCAGCCGGGCGTCGTCTGGAACCGAACGCCGAACGCCAGCTCAAATCTCCCGCCCAAATGCACCGGCTCTTCGCCGACCTGCCCACCGCTTTGACCAACACGAAAGTCATTGCCGGCGAAATTGAGTTCACGTTGGAAAACCTCGGCTACCAATTTCCGCGTTTTAACGTGCCTCCAGGCCAGACCATGGACGGTTACCTGGACCAGGTTACCTGGCAAGGTGCGCGCGAGCGCTACGGCAAGGCCATCCCGGCCAAGGCCCGGCGGCAGCTCGAGCGGGAGCTAAAACTGATTCATCAACTCGGTTTTTCAGGTTATTTTCTCGTCGTTTGGGATCTGGTCCGGTTTTGCAACCGGGCCGGCATCATGGTCCAGGGCCGAGGCAGCGCCGCTAACAGCGCAGTCTGCTACAGCCTCGGCATCACGGCGATTGACCCGGTCAGCAACAACTTGCTTTTCGAACGTTTTTTAAGTGAGGGCCGCAAAGGCTGGCCGGACATCGACCTGGATCTGCCGAGTGGCGACCGGCGCGAAACCGTCATCCAGGAGGTTTATCGCCGCTACGGCCGCTCAGGCGCGGCCATGACCGCAAACGTCATTACTTTTCGCGGCCGGAGCGCCATGCGCGAGGCCGGCAAGGCCCTGAACCTGCCCAAGGATATTATGGACCGGTTCTCGCGCCTGCACGCGCACGGCGATTTCCCGCACACGCTGGACGCGCGCGACCAACTGCGCCAGGCCGGTTTACCGCCGGACCAGCCTCGGGTAAACGCGCTGCTGGCCGTTTACCAGGCCATGCAGGGTCTGCCGCGCCACCTGGGCCAGCACTCGGGCGGCATGGTCATCTGTGAAGGCCAACTCGATTCCATCGTTCCGGTGGAGAATGCCTCCATGCCCGGGCGCACCGTCATTCAATGGGATAAAGAAGACTGCGAAGACCTGGGCATCGTAAAGGTTGACCTGCTCGGGCTTGGGATGCTGGCCGCCCTGCAGGATGCCGTCGAGATCTGCCGGCAACGGGGGCGGCCGGTAGACATTGCGACCATGCCCAAAGACGATGCGGCGACTTACGAAATGCTTTGCCGGGCCGATACCGTCGGCATCTTCCAGGTCGAAAGCCGTGCCCAGATGGCCACGCTGCCACGGATGAAGCCGCGCGAGTTTTACGATCTGGTCATCGAGGTTGCCATCATCCGGCCCGGTCCCATCCAGGGCCACCTGATGCATCCTTACCTGGCGCGCCGCGAAGGCGCGGAAGCGATCAGCTACCTTGATGCCCGGCTTAAACCGGTGCTGGAACGAACCCTCGGCGTGCCGCTTTTCCAGGAACAAATGCTCAAGATCGCCATGGTCATGGCCAACTTTTCCGGTCAGGAAGCTGAAGAACTCCGGCGTGCACTGAGTTCTTACCGTTCGCAGGAACGCATGCAGCGCGTCAAAGCCAAGTTGTGCAAGGCGTTGACGGCTAACCGCGTTGCGCCGGAGGTGATCGACAAAATCGTTGCCGCCATCACCTCGTTTGCCCTGTACGGTTTTCCCGAGTCGCACGCCATCAGCTTCGCCCTGATCGCCTATGCCAGTGCATGGTTAAAAGTGCATCGTCCCGCAGAATTCTATACGGGGCTGCTGAACAACCAACCAATGGGTTTTTACGCACCGGCCACCTTGATCAAGGACGCGCAACGGCGCGGCTTAAAGGTCAGGCCGGTTTCGGTTGTCCACTCGGATTGGCTTTGCAAGGTGGAAGGAGATCAAGCCGTCCGGCTCGGATTTTGCCTGAGCCAGGGACTCCAGCACGAGCACATCGAGCAGATGGTGGCTGAACGTAACCGGGCCGCGTTCTCCAGCGTGCGGGATTTTCGCAGTCGCACACGGTTCGACCGGGACGAACTCCGGAACCTGGCCAAAGCCGGGGCACTTAACGGCCTGGCAGTTCATCGTCGAAACGCACTTTGGCTGGTTGAGGGCGCGTTCCATCAAAATGACCTCTTTTCAGGCCAGGAGACCGCAACCGATTCGCCCCTGCAGGTAATGGCGCCTGCAGAACGCCTGGAAGCGGACTTCGCCACCATGCGGCTGACCACCGGCCCTCATCCGATGGCTTACCTGCGCAAAATGCTGGGCGACACCGTATGGCCCAGCGCAGACCTCATTCATGCGGCCGACGGCAGCCGGTTAAGAGTCGCCGGTCTGGCAATTTGCCGCCAACGCCCCGGGACAGCGAAGGGCGTTGTTTTCATCAGCCTCGAGGACGAAACCGGTATCGCCAACGTGATTGTCTACCCGCAGCTTTTTGAACGGCGCCGCCTGGTGATTACCCAGGAAAGCTTCCTCCTGGTGGAAGGAATCCTGCAGACGCGTTCCGGCACCATCCATATCCGGGCGGAAACCATCGAGCGCCTGCCTACCTTCCCGCTTGAGACCGCCGCCTCGCATGACTTTCAGTGACGAGTAACGCGTAACGCGTAACGGGTAGCGGGTTACTGGCGCAAGGCCCAAGTCGATTACCGGGTCCTACCGGCCACGCAAGAAGAGAAGCCCAGACTTGACATCGGCGGCTCTCTCCCATCATTGCACCCGTTACCCGTTACCCGTTACCCGTTACCCGTTACCCGTTACCCGTTACCCGTTACCCGTTACCCGTTACCCGTTACCCGTTACCCGTT
>JAFBAP010000042.1 GCA_019247695.1 Verrucomicrobiota bacterium
CTCCATTGCCGGCGGAATGGTATAGAGAGACGCGCGGATGCGTGGCGCGTGCCGGGTCTTGCTTGACGGTGGCAGAATTGCGGGTCAGGTCGAGGGGTAAACGCTGGGCTATGTTCTCTTGGCCCTTCGGGCCGTAAGACGGTCACGACTGTCCCCGCGCTGCCCTCAAACAATGTGGGTAAAGCTCAGGGGTTTACCCTGGGCTATGTTCTCCCGGCCCGTTGGGCCTAGACCGTTTATACGGTCTGATAGGTGTAAAGCTGGCGGGGCACCTCAGCCCCTGGGGAACGCCCGCGCAGGCACCAAAGTACCTGACTACGATCAGCCGTCCCTCCGGGACGAAAGCAATACCCGGCCTTGTATCCGCAACTAAATGGCCGTGGGGTTTACTCTGGGCAAGGTTCTGCCGCCCCTTCGAGGCTAAAACCGGCTCAACCATCCTGAGAAGGGATGTAGTACGATGTTTTTTATAGTTCACAACCGTTCGGTTTTGTCATCCGTACGTTGATGGCGGGCAATGGACACCCGGATATTAGAATAGAAAGAAAAACGATCTTTAGAGCGCATAAATATAGAAACGAGCAACTTGCAAACGGCCTATGCTCTTTCGCCGGCACAGTAGTCCTGCGCGACGACACCGTTGAGGTAACCTCCGGCCCGGAGGCGGCAACTTTGCTCCGGGGATCCGCTGGCCTCGAGGTCCACCACCGGAAAGGCGCGCCGACGGCCGCCATGACTCACTTTCCGGCAACCCCTGCGTGTTCGCATTGTTGCCGGAATCGTCGAGGGTGGAAAATTGTTCGGGCTAAGAACACGTGGAGCCGAACGATGATCGCCGTCCCTTGGTTCAAGGCCGTGTAATCCGGCGAGGTGTTTCGGCTTTGGACGGCTAGAACTCGACCGCGACGCTCACGGCGCCGAATCCATCGATCAGTACCTGAGGTGAGGGGAGGTGCGTTGGCCGTGAGTGCCTCCGCTCGGCCACTGGACTGGATTAGCCTGGCTTGGCCGCAAACTTGACGCTTATGCGTAAGCGCAGACTTGAAATCCCTTTCTATAAACGTCATAAACCAGGGCCAGCCATGACGAAGACCGAATTGCAAGCCGCCCTTTCCGAAGCCACTCAGACCGACAAAAAGACTGCTGGGGCCTTTCTCAACGCCTTAGGAACGATCGCTTATAAAGCGGTCAAAAAGGAAGGCGAGTTCGTGCTGCCCGGTTTCGGCAAGCTGGTCAAACAGAAGCGCCCCGCCCGCACGGTCTTCAATCCGCAAACGCGCCAAAAGATGAGAGTGGCGGCCAAAACGGTGGTGAAGTTCCGAGTTGCCAAGGGGGCTAAGGATGCGATCCTCGGGGTCAAGGCGCCCTTGGATGCGGGTTCAAAAGGGAAGCAAACGCCGGCTGCGACTAAGCAGACGCGGGGCAAAGCCGGTTCGGCCCGATGAAGATTGCGGTGCTGGATGATTATCAGAATATAGCGCTGACGACGGCAGACTGGTCGTCCATCCCGGGTAATCCGGAGATCAGGGTGTTTAACGACCACGTCTCCGGTCTTGAGCTTTTGGTTCAACGCCTGCTTCCATACGACGCTCTCTGCATCATGCGTGAGCGGACGCCCATGACGGCGGCGCTTCTTGACCGCTTGCCGAATCTCAAGCTCATTGCTTCTACAGGCTCCCGGAATGCGGCCATCGACCTCGAGGCGGCGAAAAGAAGAGCAATAGATGTCCGTCATACCGGCTATAGTGCTGCACCCACCATCGAGTTCACGTGGGCCCTGATTCTGGCTTTGGCACGAAACCTTACCCTCGAAAACGCCTCGTTGCGTAACGGGGGATGGCAAGTCGCGGTCGGCGCCGATCTTCACGGCAAAACTCTCGGAGTCCTGGGCTTGGGCAATATCGGTTCACGCGTGGCGGCGATCGGGAGAGCTTTCGGGATGAACGTGATTGCGTGGAGCCAGAATCTGATCCGGGAAAAAGCCGAGGCCGCAGGCGCGCGCCTCGTTTCCAAGGACGAGTTGTTTCGTGAAGCCGATATTCTGACCATCCATCTGGTGCTGAGCGCCAGAAGCCGCGGCACGGTAGGAAAGTCCGAACTCGGACTGATGAAGCCTACCTCATTTTTGATCAATACCGCGCGCGGACCGATCGTCGATGAGGAGGCACTTATCGAGGTCCTGACGAATCGAAAAATCGCGGGTGCCGCCATCGACGTGTTCGACCGGGAGCCGTTGCCGGCCGAACACCCGTTTCGCCATCTTTCTAACGTGCTTGCAACTCCACATCTGGGCTACGGCACGTGGTCCTTGTACAACGTCTTTTATCAGGACACGGTGACAAACATCAAAGCCTGGATTTCCGAGAAGGGATTAGAGTAGGTAGCCGCGGCAAGCCGTTGGATTCCTTGGCAGACCAGCCTGTGGATTGAGTTATGGTGATCCCGCAACGGAGGATCAGGCAGGCGCCGGCCCCGCGCGAGGAATACTGCGGGCGGCCGCACTCCGTCCGCACCTGAGCCTGATTTTAGCCGCCGTTAAACCGGCGCGGGGTTTCGTTCCGTAAAGCCGCGCTGATGAAAATAGGGGTAGGCCAGGGGGATTGCGCTCGCCGCGTCCAGCACGGCCACCTGCTCCGGCGTCAGGCTCCAACCGATCGCGTCGAGGTTCTGGCGAAGTTGCTCCTCATTACGAGCGCCGATGATCACCGTGGCGACAGAAGGCCGGCCCAGCAACCAATTAATCGCAATCTGCGGTACCGATTTGCCGGTCTCGGCCGCGACGGCGTCCAATGCGTCGACCACCCGGTACAGGTACTCGTCCTCGACCGGCGGCCCCATGTCGACCGCCACCGATGAGTTCAGCCGGCTGGTCTCGGGCCGAGGTTGGCCTCGCCGGATTTTGCCCGTCAGCCGCGCCCAGCCCAGGGGACTCCAAACCACCGCACCGACCTTCTGATCCAGCGCCAGGGGCATCAACTCCCATTCGTAAGAGCGGCCCACCAGCGAATAATAGGCCTGGTGCGCGACGTAACGCGGCCAGCCGTACCGGTCGGCAACGGCCAACGACTTCATCAGGTGCCAGCCGGAGAAGTTCGAACAGCCGATGTAGCGGATTTTTCCGGCCCGCACCAGATTGTCAAGGGTGCTGAGGGTCTCTTCAACCGGGGTCACGGCGTCGAAGCCGTGCAGTTGAAACAGATCGATGTAATCGGTGCCGAGCCGGCGCAAACTGCCCTCCACCGACTGGATCAAGTGCCAGCGCGACGACCCGACGTCGTTGGGCCCCTCGCCGCGCCGGAAGGTTGCTTTCGTGGAGATCAAGACTTTATCCCGCCGGCCCGCCACGGCCTTGCCGAGAATTTCTTCGGCTTGCCCGCCCGAATATACGTCGGCGCTGTCGAACATCGTCAGCCCGGATTGGAGACAGACGTCGACCAGGTGGGTGGCTTGCTTGACTTCGTTGCCGCCGAATGCCTTAAACAACGGTCCGCTGCCGCCGAAGGTACCGGTCCCGAACGTTAACACCGGGACTTTGAAACCCGAGCCGCCTAGCTGTCTGTATTCCATGCAGGCAGAAAATCCTGGTCGAGTCTCAAGTCAAATGATTGCTATTGCTCGGAGAGGGCATCCCTTTCTGAGTCACACCGGCTTGCAAGGCGATTTGGCCGGTCTTCGTCCTTCCGAGGCAAAGTCCGCAGTCTTTCAGCGTGTCCCAGCACGCGGGGGCTGACATCGTTTGTTTTGGGACGTACCTTCGGCAAACGGAATCAGAGGGATGAGCAATGAGATCGAACGGTTGTCTGCCGACGCGGCACGGCGCGAAAACTGGAAGCGTTGGGGGCCGTACCTGTCCGAACGGCAGTGGGCCACCGTGCGCGAAGATTACTCCGCAACGGGGGACAGTTGGGGCTACCTGCCGCATGACCACGCACGCTCCCGCGCCTATCGCTGGGGTGAAGACGGGCTGCTCGGCATCACCGACCGCGAATGCCGCCTGTGCTTTGCCCTGGCGCTCTGGAACGGCCAGGACCCGATCCTGAAAGAACGCCTGTTTGGTCTCACCGGGCCCGAGGGCAACCACGGCGAGGACGTCAAGGAACTCTATTACTACCTCGATGCCACCCCGACCACCTCTTACCTCAAAGCCCTTTATAAATATCCTCAGGCAGCCTTTCCCTACGCTCGTCTGGTCGACGAGAACCGCCGCCGCAGCAAGCTCGAGCCGGAGTTTGAACTCCTCGACACCGGCATTTTCGCCGAGAACCGTTATTTCGACGTCACGGCCGAGTACGCCAAGCAGGCGCCGGACGACATCTTTATCCGGCTCACGTTGACCAACCGGGGCCCGGACCCGGCGACGCTGCACGTGCTGCCCCAGCTGTGGTTTCGTAACACCTGGTCCTGGGGCAAGACCTTCGAGGCTGACTCTGCCGAGCAGCCGCGCCTTTTTCAGGCGGCAGTGCAGAGCCCCATTGAGGCCCGTCATCCGACCCTGGGCCGCTACTACCTGACAGCAGGTCCGGGGCCGGACGGCCAGCTGCCTGAGGCGCTTTTCACCGAGAACGAGACCAATGTGGAGCGGATTTACGGCATTCAGGCCGTCAGCGCCCATTATTCGAAAGATGCCTTTCATCGTTACATCATCGACCGGGAGCTCGGGGCGGTCGCCCCGTTCCGGGAAGGCACCAAGGCGGCGTTTCCCTACGTGCTGAACCTGGCGGCCGGTGCCGCCGTCCAGTTGAGGCTGCGTTTGTGCGCTGAAGGCAGCCCGGCCGAGTTATCGGCTCAAAGCGAACAGGTCTTCGCCGCGCGCATTGCTGAGGCCGATGCTTTCTACGCCGCGCGCATTTCTCCCAAGGCCGGCGGGGATGAGCGGCGGGTGGCGCGCCAGGCCTACGCCGGGCTGCTCTGGTCCAAACAGTTCTACCACTACGTTGTCGAGAGTTGGCTCGAAGGTGATCCGGCCCCGCCCAAACCGCCGGATTCGCGGCGCGGCGGGCGCAATCACGAATGGCGGCACCTCTTCGCCCGCGATGTGTTCTCAATGCCGGACAAATGGGAGTACCCGTGGTTTGCCGCCTGGGACCTGGCCTTTCACATGTTGCCGATGGCGCGGCTGGACCCGGCGTTCGCCAAAGAGCAGTTGCTGCTGCTGCTGCGCGAGTGGTACCTGCATCCCAATGGCCAGGTGCCGGCCTATGAGTTCAACTTCAACGATGTGAACCCCCCGGTGCACGCCTGGGCCGCCTGGCGGGTGTACAAAATCAGCGCGGAACGGGGCCAGCGCGATCTGGACTTCCTGGAACGGGTGTTTCAGAAGTTGCTGCTGAACTTCACTTGGTGGGTCAACCGCAAGGACGCCCAAGGCAGAAATCTGTTCACCGGGGGATTCCTTGGCCTCGACAATATCGGGGTGTTCGATCGGTCGGGGCCGGCCCCCTTGGGGGGCGAACTGGAGCAGGCCGACAGCACGGCCTGGATGGCTTTCTACTGCGGCGTAATGCTCTCGATGGCGCTTAAACTGGCCCAGACGCGGCCGCCGTACGAGGACATCGCCAGCAAGTTTTTCGAGCACTTTGTGGCCATCATTGACGCGGTCAACTCGGTGGGCGGAGGCGGGCTCTGGGACGAGGAGGACGGCTTTTACTACGACCGGTTACGCTGGGCTTCAGGGCAGCGGGCGCTCAAGACGCGATCGATCGTCGGCGTGATCCCGCTGTTTGCCGTTGAGATCCTGCGCGAAGCCGATATCCGCAAGCTGCCGGGTTTTTACAAACGGCTGCGCTGGTTTCTGGCCAATAAGCCGAAACTGGTCGCGCATCTCAGCATACGCCAATGTTCCGATTCGCATTACCGGCACGTCGCCTTGCTCTCCATTCCGCCGCTGGACCACCTCAAACGCGTCTTGCGGTACGTGCTCGATGAAAACGAATTTCTGTCCCCTTACGGCGTGCGCGCCGTGTCGCGCTACCACCGGGATCACCCGTTCGAGTTCCAGGCCGATGGCCAGACTTTGACGGTGCGTTATTTGCCCGGAGAGAGCGACAGCGGGCTGTTTGGCGGCAACAGCAACTGGCGCGGCCCGATCTGGATGCCGGTGAACTACCTGTTGATTGAGGCGCTGCAGCGTTACCACCTCTTTTATGGGGACACGCTGAAGGTGGAATGCCCGACCGGTTCGGGCCGCTGGATGAACCTGTTGGAGGTGTCGCGGGAACTGGCGCGCCGGCTGTCGTCGATTTTTCTGAAGGACTCCCAGGGGAGGCGGCCCGTGCATGGCCAGGCCGACTTCTACGCCCGGGACCCTGCCTGGCAGAATCTGATTCTCTTTTACGAGTACTTCCATGGGGATACCGGCCGAGGACTCGGTGCCAGTCATCAGACCGGCTGGACGGCGCTGGTCGCCCGGTTGCTCGAAGAACGCGCTTGATGATGGCATGCCCGCGGCAAATGAGCAGCGCTCGTCGCCCGCAGGTTTCGGCTCCGTGCTGTCGAGGTGTTTCGAACCGCCACGGGCTGGACCGGCAGCCACCCGCATCCGTTCGTAAACCCTCCCCCGGGTGGCGCCTGCAGGGCAGGATTACGGCGGGAAGCTTGACAAACCCGCCTGAAACGCTCGCAATATTGAACGTGATGCCCCTCGTGTCCCTGAATTCCTCCGCTCCGGCGCGGCTCGTTCAGCCGGCGCCATACCCAGAAGACACATTTCGAGGCCGGTAATGTGCGAATAGAGATGGCGTGGAACGAACCCTGGCTTTCCCGAAAGATAAATCTAAAGAAACAACTGCAAGTCCTGAGAGATGACCATGAATCGAAGCGACACCCAAGAAGCAATTGAAAGCGCAAGGACTGTTCTTGGCATTGAGTTAGGCTCAACCCGCATCAAGGCGGTGCTGATCGGCGAGGATCATGCGCCGATCGCGTCGGGAAGCCATGATTGGGAAAACCGGTACGAAAATGGCATCTGGACGTACAGTCTCGAAGAGGTCTGGGCAGGCTTGCAGGAGAGTTATCGCAAGCTTAGCAAGGAAGTTCTCGAGAAGTACAACACCCCGCTGGAGAGGATCGGTGCCATTGGTTTCAGCGCCATGATGCACGGCCATATGGCCTTCGATCAGGCCGGCAACCTGCTCGTCCCGTTCCGTACCTGGCGAAACACCACGACCGCACAGGCGGCGACGGCCCTCACCGAACTGTTCCAGTTCAACGTACCCCACCGCTGGAGCATTGCCCACCTCTATCAGGCGATCTTGAACAAGGAACCTCACGTCAAGGATATCAGCTACCTGACCACCCTGTCAGGCTATGTTCATTGGAAATTGACCGGGCAAAAGGTGCTGGGGATCGGCGACGCCTCGGGGATGTTCCCCATCGATAGCAAGACTAACGATTACGACGCGAGTAAGATCGAACTATTCAATGGGCGGCTCGAAGGAGAGAACATCGCCTGGAAGGTTCCCGACGTTCTTCCGAAAGTCCTTGCGGCAGGCGATGCCGCAGGAGCGCTTACCCAGGATGGCGCTCAGTTGCTCGATCCTACGGGCCGATTACAAGGGGGGACTCCCCTCTGCCCTCCGGAGGGCGACGCCGGCACCGGCATGGTGGCCACCAACAGCGTGGCCGAGCGCACGGGTAACGTGTCGGCAGGAACTTCCGTTTTCGCCATGATCGTGCTGGAAAAGGAGCTCTCGAAACTACATCCGGAGATCGACATGGTAACAACGCCCAGCGGCAAGCCGGTGGCCATGGCCCATAGTAACAACTGCACCTCCGATCTTAACGCCTGGGTCGGTTTGTTCCGAGAATTTGTGGATGCGCTTGCCGTGGAAATCAGTCAAGCCGCGCTGTTCGAAGTGTTGTACAAGAAGGCCCTCACCGGGGACGCGGATGCCGGCGGGCTCCTGGCCTACAACTATGTCTCGGGTGAGCCCATCACCCACCTTGAAGAAGGGCGCCCACTGTTCGTCCGTACCCCCGAGAGCCGCTTCTCACTCTCGAACTTCATGCGTGCGCATCTCTTTTCGGCGCTCGGTGCGTTAAAAATCGGAATGGACATCCTCTTTGAACAGGAGCAAGTCAAGGTCGACAAAATCCTCGGTCACGGCGGCTTTTTCAAGACCGAGGCAGTGGGCCAGAAGATCATGGCAGCCGCGATGAACGTTCCCGTGTCTGTAATGGAAACCGCCGGCGAGGGCGGCGCGTGGGGGATCGCCTTGCTGGGCGCCTATATGCTCCGTAAGAAAGCGGATGAACCTTTGGAAGCCTATTTATCCAATAAAGTTTTCGCCGGGGACAATAGCCTGACGATCGCTCCTGATCCAGGGGATGTTGATGGCTTTACGGCCTTCATGGAACGCTATAAAAAGGGAATGGTTATCGAAAGAGCCGCCGTGGATGCGCTGAAATAGAAAAAAGCCTGCCTCCCCCGTCGCGAAAGGACGTCGAGCCAGGGGACCGCCTGCACTCCCAGGTCCCGCAAACCGGTGTTTCTAACAAGCGGCCCCGAGGCCTCGTGTTTGCGTTGGGGAGCTTATCGATGTTATTTCATCTCGACCGACGCCCATGGAGGTAAGTTTATGTCTTCCTTTCCAGGTGCCCTGCCGGCGCTACACCTATTAAACCGTATAAACGGTTTAGACCCAACGGGCCGGGAGAACATAGCCCAGGGTTTACCCTGGGAAGGTATTTCCCCACGACCCAGCCCTGACGGGTTGGCAGAAAGCGTTGCTGACGGGTTCTGCCGCCCCCTCCAGGGCTCGATTGTGATTTGACGGT
>JAFBAP010000043.1 GCA_019247695.1 Verrucomicrobiota bacterium
GTTGGGGTGCTCCTGGTGCCACTCCAGGGATGCTTTTGTGCCGTAGACCCGGATCATGAGGTTGTTTTCCTCACCGCACGAGATCTGGGATGCGTAAAGAACGCCCCGCGCCCCCCCGCGGTAGTGCAGGAGCAGGTTGCCGTCATCCTCAAGGCGCCGCCCTTCGACAAAGATGGTGAAATCAGCGCAGAGTTCCTCGATTTCCAAGCCGGTGATGTAGTGCGTCAGATTTTCGGCATGCGTGCCGATGTCGCCGATGCAGGAGCTCGCGCCGGCCCGCTGGGGGTCGGTACGCCAGGCCGCCTGTTTTTGCCCGGCCTGATCGATCGGGTTTAACAACCACCCTTGGGGATACTCCGCCACCACCTTCAGGATGGTGCCGAGCGCGCCGGCCCGTACCCGTTCGCGGGCTTCCTTCACCATGGGATAGCCCGTGTAATTGTGGGTAAGCGCGAACACCTTGCGGGTTCGCCGGACCAGGTCACGCAGGTCCAGCGCCTCCTGCAGGTTGAGCGTCATCGGTTTGTCGCAGACGACGTTGAAGCCCGCTTCCAAAAAAGTCTTGGCCGCAGGAAAATGCGCAAAGTTCGGGGTCACGATCGAGACGAAATCGATGCGCTCGCCCACCGGCAATTTCGCTTCTGCAGCCGCCATGGCCTCGTAGCTGTCATAAACCCGTTTTGGGTCCAGCAACAACAGCGCGCCGCTCTCATGCGACTTGGTCGGGGTCGACGAAAACGCGCCGGCCACCAGCTCAATCTTGCCGTCCAGGTTGGCGGCCAACCGGTGTACCGCACCGATGAACGCGTCTTTGCCGCCGCCGACCATCCCCATCTTCAATTTGCGTGACATGACTCGATTCCTCCTCTTTTTAAGTCCGTATCGGTTCCTACTGTTTTTCGCGTTCAAAGGCGGAATCGAACGCGAGCCGGCTCGGCGTGAAATCGTAACTCCTGACGTTCCGGCAGGACTCCGTCGCCCCATGGACGCGGTCCATCCGGATGTCTTCCCATTCGATGGAAAGCGGGCCCTGGTAGCCGATGTCGTTGAGTGCCACGATGATATCTTCAAAATTGACGTCGCCATGACCGATCGACCGGAAATCCCAGTAACGGCGGTAGTCGCCAAAATCGGTGTGGCCGCCGAAAACCCCGGCATCGCCGTTGCCGTGACCCCACCAGGCGTCCTTCATGTGCGCGTGATAGATCCGGTCGCGGAATTCGCGGATGAACTTGACGTAATCGACTCCCTGGTAGCCCAGATGGGACGGGTCGTAATTGAATCCGAAGCGCCGGTGATGTTTCACCGCCTCCAGTGCCCGATGCGCCGAGGCGATGTCGAAGGCGATTTCGGTCGGGTGCACCTCCAGCGCGAAGTTCACGTTCACTTCGTCAAACACCTCCAGAATCGGGAGAAATCGGCGCCCGAAGTCGTCGAACCCCTTTTGCAGGTAGGCCTGGCCGGTCGGTGGAAATGCATAGCACGCGTGCCAGATGCTTGAACCGCTGAAGCCGATCACCACGGCCGGGAAGTCCAGGTCGTGATGCGGTTTGGCGTTCAGGAAATTGCGGCAGGCGCGGGCGTTTAGTTTAAGCTGTTCGGCCGCCCTTTGCCGTACGCCCTCGGGGTCGCCATCACCCCAGACGTCCGGCGGCAAAATGGCCTGGTGCCGTTCATCGATGAGGTCACAGACCGCCTGGCCGATCAGGTGATTGGAGACGCCGAAAGCCGTCAGGCCGTGATCGGCGAGGATCTGCCAGCGTTCCTGGCAATACTCTTTGGAGTCGGCGGCTTGCTTCACGTCAAAATGGTCGCCCCAACAGGCAAGTTCCAGCCCGTCGAAGCCCATTTGCTTGGCAAGGGGTGCAAGTTCAGTCAGGGGTAGGTCGGCCCATTGGCCGGTGAAAAGGGTTACAGGTCTGGCCATAGGTAGGTACAATGATTCCGATTCCGGGGGCTTGCAGGAAACCGCCTAGCACTCTGGCTGCCAAGGTACCCGTACGCAAGAGAGTTATGGACAGAACGCACCCGTTAGGCCAACCTCGGTTTTCGACACGGGAAAGGCTGCGGCCAACCCCGGGAATGAGGGTTTCCGCGATTCCGCTTGCGGGTCTGATGGGCCGGCGAGGCCGCGGTTCTCCCGCCGTTGCGTATGCCAACCGAACTTGACCGCGAACAGATTCGGCGGCTCCTGCTGGAATTGGGCGGTTTTATCCGCCGTCGCGTCCTGCAGGTCAGAAGCGAGGAAAGCGGCACCGACTTTGCGGCGGTGGCGCGCCAGGACGTCGCCGATACCATCTACGAGATCGACCGGGTGAGCGAGGAAGTCATCGATGCCTGGTTCCAGACTTCGTGGCCGTCGGCCCTGCCGGTCGAAGTGGTGATGGAAGGAATTGACCCTGCGCACCCCTTGATTTTTCCGGCCGGGACCGCCCGCGAGGCCACGCGGTTGAAGGTGATCGTGGACCCGATTGACGGCACGCGCGGCATCATGTACGACAAACGGCCCGCCTGGTTCCTGGCAGGAGCCGCACCCCAGCGGGGACCGGCAACGACCCTGGCGGACATTGAGGTGGCGGTCATGGTTGAGCTGCCGACCTCAAAGCAGTGGCGTGGGGACGCGGTATCGGCGGTGCGGGGTGCCGGCTATCAGGCAACGGCGACAAACGTCCTGACCGGTGAAACCCGCCCGCTGGTGATGCGGCCGTCGCACGCCACCCGGTTCGACCACGGGTTCGCGTATTTCAGCCGGTTTTTTCCGGCCGGCAAAGCCCTCACTGCTCACCTCGAAGAGGAGCTGTGGACCGCCCTCGGCTATTCCACCCGTGGAAGCAACCTCATTTTCGAAGATCAGTACATCTCAACCGGGGGACAATTCTATGAAATGCTCTGCGGTCACGACCGGATGATCGCCGATCTTCGCCCGCTGGTGCGCCGGATTTTAGGCCTCCACGGCGATCTGCACTGCCATCCGTATGACGTGGCGGCCGGATTGATCATGAGCGAAGCGGGCATCGTTCTCGAAAAGCCGTTCGGCGGCCAACTCGATGCCCCGCTCGACACGACCACTTCGGTGGCCTGGGTCGCTTACGCCAATCGCACCCTGGCAGAGCAGGTGCGCCCCGTGATGCGCACGATCTTCGCCGAGCTGTGTTAATCCGCAGAACACGCAGACAACGCAGAAAAGAGAGAAAACGTCCACAGATTACACAGATTAACTGGACCCGGCGCCTCTGCATTTGTGGCATTCTTTGCCGCTCCGAACCCCGAACGCCGAACTCCGAACTCTTTCCTCTTCCCGCCGTGTTCGCCGTGGCTCGCCGTGTTCGCCGTGTGAACTCTTACGTTGTGCCCGCCTTTTCGCTGTGCCCGTGGTGTGACCGTGTGAACTCTTACGTTGCGCCCGCCTTTTCGCTGTGCCCGCCGTGTGACAAAATTCTTGTTTCGACGCGCACGGTCCTGAGTAGACTGCTGGTCCTGTTAATGACCCATCCAAGCCAATACGTGGAACAAGCCCGCCGGGTTTTACGGATCGAGATTGCGGAGCTGCAGCGCCTAACGGCGCGCCTCGATGCCCATTTTGACCGGGCGGTGGAACGGCTTCTGGCCGTTCTGGATGCCGGCAACAAGGTGGTGACGCTTGGGGTGGGTAAATCCGGCGATATCGGCCGCAAAATCGCGTCGACGCTCACCAGCACGGGGAGTCCGGCCGTGATGTTGGACGTGACGAACGCGCTCCATGGTGACCTCGGCATTGTGACCGATGGTGATGCGGTGCTGGCGCTCAGTTACAGCGGCGAAACCGCCGAGTTGCTCAACCTGTTGCCTGCGCTCAAGCGGTTTGACGTACAAATCGTTGCCTTGACCGGCAATGTGGCCTCGACGCTGGCGCGGCACAGCGACGTGGTTCTGGACTGCCGGGTGGAGGCTGAGGCCTGCCCGCTTAATCTGGCCCCGACTTCGAGCACGACCGTGATGCTTGCCTTGGGTGATGCCCTTGCAATGGTGCTGCTGGAGGCACGCGGGTTCCAGAAAGAAGATTTCGCCAAATTCCATCCCGCAGGACGTCTTGGGCGCGTGTTGTTGCAAAAGGTCAGGGACGTCATGCGCCCTCCTGAACGCATGCCGAAGGTCACGCCCGGCGAGACGGTGCTCGGCGTGCTGCACGCCATGAACCAGTGCCGGGCAGGTCTGGCCGTGATCGTTGATTCCGCCGATCAGCGTTTGCTGGGTATCTTCACCCACGGCGATTTTGTAAGGGCGTTTGAAGCGAATCCGGACATGGTGAATGATCCGGTCGAGCGGTATATGGTGCGGCGTCCCGTGACCATCCAGGAAGACCGGCTGGCCGTTGAAGTGCTCAACACCTTGGACCACCATCGGATCGATGACCTTGTCGTGATCAACGCGACGCACCAGCCTGTCGGGCTCATCGATTCACAGGATTTGACGAAACTTAAGCTTTTGTAATCGTTACCGTTTCCGCGGCTTATAAACCAATCCAGCAGCGAAGAATTTTTTTATGCCAGCAGCAAATGACCTTCGAAAAGGCATGGCCATCCGCTACAACGGCGATGTCACCGTGGTGCTCGACGTCCAGCACCGCACACCCGGCAATCTCCGGGCGTTCGTTCAGGCAACCCTCCGCAGCATTCGCACGGGCAAATCGAGCAACGTGCGGTTCGGCTCAACCGAAACCGTGGAACTCGTTGAAGTCAATCGACGCAAGCTCGAGTACAGCTACAAAGACCAGGATGGATACGTTTTTATGGATCCGGATACCTATGAGAGCGAAACGTTGCGTCCGGAACTGTTACAAAACTCGGCGGATTACCTGATCGAAAACCTGGCGGTCGAAGTCCTGTACGCCGAAGGCAAGCCGGTCGCGGTCGAACTGCCGTCGTCAGTGGGCCTTAAGGTTGTGGAATCCGCGGAAGGCCTGCGGGGTGACAGCGCCACCAATGTTCAAAAACCGGCCAAGCTTGAGACGGGTAAAGTGGTCCAGGTACCACTTTTCATTAAGGAAGGCGAAGTCATCAAAATCGATACCCGAACGGGTGCCTACATGGGCCGCGCGTAACGGGTAACGGGTAACGGGTGCCGGGTTCGGTCACACGGCGTCCGGCGATTGGATTTCAGCGTCCGCAATACGAGCTCGTGGATTCCTTTCTGCGTGCTCTGGGGACACTCGTCACTCGACACCCGACACCCGCCATCCCATGATCTGAGCCGTGGCCGGTAAACCTCGTCGCAAGCTCAAGGCCAGCCTCCAAGCCGGATCGACCCGGATGGAAACCGGGCCGGTTATCCCCCTGCGCTGGCTGAAACAGGTCATCGCCGTTTTCCTGATCCCGCCCGCTTTCGTTCTCACCCGCGCGTTCTTCCTTTCGTTTTCGCAGGTAACCATCCATCACAGGTTCTGGGCCTCGGAGGAATTCTGGTTCTTTGCCCTCGGTTCGATCATCTGGCTCATCGCGTTTTTCGGCTTGCCCCGGCCCCTCGTGATGTACGTATTCGGACACGAACTCAGCCACGCCGTCTGGGTGTGGCTCATGGGCGGGCGCGTGTCCAAGTTTAAGGTCAGGGCGGAAGGCGGCTATATCGTTACTGATACAAATAACGTTTGGATTACGCTGGCGCCGTATTTTTTCCCGATCTACAGCGTTTTGGTGTTGATGATCTACGGGGGCCTGAGCGCGTTCGTTGACGTCGAACCGTACCGCCGCTGGTTGTTTGGGGCGATCGGGTTTACCTGGACGTTTCACCTGACGTTCACAATCTGGATGCTTTGGAACGGCCAGACCGATCTCATCGAGCACGGCACGTTCTTCTCCATGATGGTAATCTACCTTATCAATTTTGCCATCCTCAGCGTGATGCTGATCCTGGCCAGCCGCGACGTGACGTTCCGGTCCTTCGGCCACGAACTGCTCCAAGGCGCGATGGACGTTTCAGACCTCGTCCTCCGCCTGGCCCACGTCAAACGATAAACCAGCCCCCCGGTCACACGGCGGGCACAGCGGGAAGAGGAAAGGGTTCGGAGTTCGGAGTTCGGAGTTCGGAGTTCGGGGTTCGGAGACGTCGTATCACCGGGTCCAATCGTCCGGTAGAGCACGGTGGGAAGACAGAATCATCCGCAGAACACGCAGAAAAAAGATTACCAGCCCCGGCGCCTCTTCATTTGTGGCATTCTCTGCCGCTTCGAACTCCGAACCCTTTCCTCTTCCCGCCGTGGTCGCCGTGCTCCGCCGTGGCGCCGTGTGAACTCTTACGTTGTGCCCGCCTTCCCGCCGTGCCCGCTGTGTGACCGAACCCCGAACTCCAAACTCCGAACTCCGAACTCTTTCCCCTCTTCCCGCCGTGTTCGCCGTGTGAACTCTTACGTTGTGCCCGCTGTGTGACCGAACTTCCCCTGATTGCCCTCGCCCGTTAAGCCAGGTATCATCACCGGCTTGTGACCCCACTCCAGCCGAACGCGTTTTACGGGCCTTTCGATCTCGAATCTCCTGAGCCGCGCGATGCGGACGATTACCGCACGCCTTTTCAGACCGACCGAGACCGCATCATCTACAGCTCGGCGTTTCGACGGTTGCAGGCCAAGACGCAGGTTTTTCTCTCCGGCGAATTCGATTTTTACCGCACCCGGCTCACCCATTCGTTGGAGGTCGCCCAGATCGGCCGGAGCATTTGCGGCTTCCTGCACCAGACCTCGCCTTTGTTAACCAGCGGTTTTTATGTCGATCCGGACCTGGTCGAGGCGGTTTGTCTGACGCACGACCTTGGCCACTCGCCGTTCGGACATGCCGGTGAGCGGACGTTGCACCATCTGATGCGAACGTTCGGCGGCTTTGAAGGTAACGCCCAAAGCCTCCGGATCATTACGGAAACCATCTACCCGGGCCTGACCGCCCGTCGCGGCATGAACCCCACCCGGGCGTTTGTCGACGGCATCCTGAAGTATAAGCGTTTTTTCGCGGACCATCCTTCCGCTGAAAACCATTTTTTATACGACGAACAAGCCCGGTTCCGTGACTTCGTGTTTGCCGGCGTCGACCTGGGTGCGATCCCGGAATTAAACCGTTTTCGGAGTCTCGAGTGCGAGATCATGGATTGGGCGGACGACACCGCCTACTGCCTCAACGACCTGGTCGACAGCATCAACGCCGGCTTCCTGCGTTTCGAGCGGGTAGAACGCTGGGCGAGCGAAAAGAACCTGACGGGCGATGCTGCAACCCACGCCGCGACGGTGCTGTCAGCCATCAAGGACCGCAAAGCCGAGCCACGTTTCGGGAGAAAGATCGGTTACTTTATCCGGGCGACGTCGATCCGGGAACGTCAGAATCCGATGGCTGCACTGACCAACCGCTACCGGTTCGGACTGTCGGTCGATCCTGCGGTTCGCGCCGAGGCCAACCTTTATAAGCGAATCTCACAAGACCTCGTTTTCGACCATTCCCAACTTCATCAGCTCGAGCGGAAAGGGCGGGTAATCCTCGAGGGAATCTTCCGCGCGTTCGCGGATATGTACCTCCGCGATTCGGAGCCGGCGCTCCGGTTGCTCCCTGAAAGTTTTGACCGCCTCGTCCGCGAACAGACCACCGATCGGATGCGGGCCCGGATCGTCTGTGATTACCTTGCCGGAATGACCGACGGTTTTGCGGTCCGGACCTATAAACGCCTGTTCGATCCTGAGTTCGGTTCAATTCTGGATCTGGGGTAGGCGGGCACGGCGGATCCACAGATTAAAAAGTTCATCCGCAGAACACGCAGAAGGACGCAGAAAAGAGAAAACATCCACGGATTACACAGATTGACACAGATTAAGGGCACACGATCGCACGGCGGGCACAGCGGGTGTGGCGGGCACAGCGACAGAGTTCACACGGCGAACACGGCGAGCCACGGCGAACACGGCGGGAAGAAGAGTTACAGAGTTGACATCGGCGGCGCTTCCCCAAGCTCGTGGCCGCCACCCATTACTCGTTACCCGTTACCCGCCACCCTCTTCCATTCGTGGCGTTCTCTTCCGCGCCGACCTCCGAACTCTTTCCCCCTCTTCCCGCCGTGGCCCGCCGTGTTCGCCGTGTGAACTCTGTCGCTGTG
>JAFBAP010000044.1 GCA_019247695.1 Verrucomicrobiota bacterium
TCCCCGCCTCTCTCCCCTGATCCTGAGGAAATTACGCAAGAAATCCGGTCTCGAGGATCGAAAGTGATAACAGAAGTGATAACATGACGCCCAGTTTCGGGTACGTCGCAGATCGGCCACAACGGTTCCCGGAGCGCCGGATCCTGGTGGAGTTGCTGGATGAATTGTTTCGAAGGACGCTGAAGGACCTGAACCCGGGGTGGGGATTATGATCGACCAGATCCGCAAATTTAAATACGCGCAACCCTTCGAGCCCTTTCAGATAGAGCTGTCTAGCGGCGAAGTCATTACGGTACGGACCCCGGACCACGTGGCCTGGAGCGAGACCGGCCAGGGACGCGTGGCCCTGCTCAACGACGATGACACCTTCTCGATAGTGAGCGGCCTACACGTCACGCGGGTTGGGCATCTCCAGGAACCCAAACCGCCCAAGCGGAAGCGAAAGACGCCGCCGACCAAGCGCTAAGCCCCGGCCGCCGACATGACGGCAGGAGCTAAGGTGAGCGCCCCTGCCTCCTTGCCGCCACCGGCTCAGCGTAGAATCGGTAAGATTGTCGCATTTTTGCGAGCCACGTGCAGGCTGGCCTTGATTTGCTGATGCTGCGTCCGTAAAAGATCTGGGAGACGTTGTCATACAAATACCCGACACCAATGAGTTCCCACGTTAAAGCGTTCCTACGAGATTTTGGCTCAATCGTAAACGTCTCTGGACGGGCCTTTCCTAGATCTGCGGAATTTACGCGAAATGACGTGGAGGCGATGCGGAAAGATTTCCGACAAGTTGGGCAGGACTTACGTACGGCGGCCCGCGAGGTTTGTGGGGACGTGCCTGATCAACTAAGCTTCTGCTTCAAGTAAGTTGGCCTCGCCTGAAGAACGGCCGGAAGAACCGGTCCCGCATCAAGAAAGTGGGAACCAAATTGCAGAACGCGTTGCGCCCTCAAGTGGGCAGCTGCGCCCGCGGTTGATCGCTGCCGCCCCTGCCCATCGCGGCCCGCTTCCAGCTCCCGAGGACCTGGCCCGGTACAACGATGCCGAAAGGCTGACCTGGACCCAGACCGCGCCGGCACCCGGCGGCCTTTACTTCGCTGAGTGCGGCCCGTAGCGCTTCGAGATCAGCCGCACAGCCGACGCGGGCTATCTGCTGCAAATGCGGCAGATCCGGCCGTAGGGCTGGCCGCCGCTGGTTTGGGAAATGGATGGTTACGCCCGAAGGAAGCCAAGGACAAAGCAGAACGCTCGGCCAAGCAGCACGTTCCGGATATCGTAGAGGGGCAACCCTGAAAAGTGGAGTTCGAATACGACCCCGCCAAGAGCCGCGCCAACGCACAAATGCATGGAATCGACTTTGAACAGGCCAAAGCCCTCTGGAATGACCTCAAGGCCGTCGTAAAAGCGTTGCGCTACCAAAATGAACCAAGGTTTGCGCTGATCGCCCAATGGAACGAGAAAGTCTGGTTGGCGGTTTACACCTTGCGGGGCCAAAAAATCCGCCTGATCTCCGTGAGGAGGGCAAAATCTAATGAGCGAGACGACTACCCAAAAGCCCAAGGCGATGACCGAGGAAGAACTCGCGGCCCTGGTTGATTCCGGCGAAGACCTTTCGGAGTACATTGACCGGTCCAGGACGTTCCGGCCCGGTGAGGAGCCGCTCCCCGTGCAGCTAACGCTTCCCTGGAACGTCCTGCTGAAGGTCGAACAGCAAGCGGTCAAGCAGGGGATGAGCCGCGAGGCGCTGATGGAAGCCTGGATTGCCGAGAAAGCCGGATGAGCCTCCCCGAAACGGTCGAAGTCCGCAAACTCACGGTGCGGGAGTTCCATGCCCTGGAACCGGTCCTGGACCCGGGCTACCGCTACGAACTGCTCGACGGTCGGATTCTTGTCATGCCCATCCCCGGCAACCCGCACGCCGTCGTCCTGGACGAACTCAACGCGCAATTCAGCCGTCAGGCGCGGCCCGGCCTCCACGTTTCGTCCGGGGGCCTTTGGCTCAACGAAACGACCGAACTTTTGCCTGACCTGTCCCTGCTGGACCGCAAACGCCGGGGTCGGGAAAACCCGCCCGCCGCGACCGCAAAGCTGGTCATCGAGGTTTCGGACACGACCTTCGATCGCGATACGGGCGAAAAGCTTCAGGCTTACCGGGCGGCGGGCGTTCCGGAGTACTGGGTCGCGGACGTGCGGGGGCGCTGCGTCCTGCGCCACCTTTTGCCCGACTACCGGGCCGAAGCCTTTAGCGAGGGCGCCTTGAGCCCCCGGGCGTACCCGGACGTCATCATCGACCTGGGGACCCTGTTCGAAGGCCTCGGAGGGGAGTGAGCCAGCCAACCCAAACCGCCCCGGTGCACGCCGAGGTCGACCCGGAAGCGCGCTCGTAGGCTTCGATACAATCAGTGGCAATCTGTTCTTGTGGATCTCGGAGACTGATTGTTCCCGCACAGACTCCGCTGTCTGGCAGAAGGCGGCTTCGCGCCATTACCTTGTGTAACTTTTGCACGGGCACCGCGTTTGCCGGCGGCTGTGTCGTTCAATCGACGAGATATTTATTCAGCTGCCGAATAGACACTTTTAGAAAAAACCGATTGATTGGCTTCATCTTCTCAAGTGTCTCCTTGATCCGCTCAGCGGCCGGTGCCCCTGCCTTAAGATAATCGATCAATTCACTATACAATTTTGGCCATTCTTCGAAAAGCTTTGTCCTGACCTCCTCTCGCAAGGGAGAATGAGAATCGAAAGACTGAATAACCGCCGCCGCCTGCTCCATTCCTCGGACTTGCGCGTCCGCCAGCAAGGTCGTAAAATCGTTGCCAATTTCCCGAATAATTTTTCTTAAGTTTTCTTCCTTGGGAGGATTGTTATCCAGCTCCCACTCGAGCTTGGTTAACTCTCGTTCCAGCAACCGGCGACGAAAAAACCAAGCCAAGTTATACAGGTGATAGAGTCTCGTCTCCTTAGGATTGTTTGCGGGTTCGTAAGGAACAACAACAGCAGCAGCCGAAAAGGTAAAGGTAGCTGTATCTCCTATTACATCAACCTCCTGGAGGCATAGCCGGAACACTCGGTATTCGTCGACAGTATCGTGGATTTTCCTTTTGGCCGGTCTAAAGCATCCAGGATGGATGCCGTACCTACCCGAGTCTACTCCATACTTCTTTAACAAATCCGAAGCCGAACCGACCAGAGAGTGAGCAGTACGCGGTATCCTCAAAAGGCGAACGGGAAAACATGCCGTATCGGCGCGCTCCGTTCCTATCGCACCCTCGTTTGCATAGGCATCCTGTCCATCTTGGGTACGACCGCACGTGCGGACACGATCCCCCAGCTCGTGGCAAAGACCAAGCCCGCGATCGTGCAGGTTATCGCCTTGGACCAAAATTATTC
Organism: Verrucomicrobiota bacterium; assembly: GCA_019247695.1. NCBI lineage: Bacteria > Pseudomonadati > Verrucomicrobiota > Verrucomicrobiota bacterium. Next base: position 3,382 of record JAFBAP010000044.1, read on the forward strand.
TCGGATCGAATTCGGGACGGGGTTTTTTATTTCCCCGGACGGCCTCGTGGTGACCAACTTTCACGTTATCCAAGGCGCGAGCCATATCACCGCCCTCAGTAATGCCGGTGCCCTATTCCTCTTCCAAAAAGTGGTCGCGCAGCCTGCCGGCGTCGACTTAGCCGTCCTAAAGTTCCTGGCGACGGATGCGCCGTTTCTCAAGCTGGGACGATCGGCGGACGCCGTCGAAGGCCAAAAGGTACTGGTGGTCGGGAACCCGCGGGGCCTTCAGGGCACGGTGTCCGATGGGATCATCTCCTCCTTTCGCGACAACCGTTCCCTGATTCAGATCACGGCACCGATCTCTCCCGGTTCCAGCGGCTCTCCCGTGATGAACGAAAACGGGGAAGTCATTGGGGTTGCGACGCTCATTGAGACGGACGGCCAAAACCTCAATTTCGCGATCCCATCCGAACAAGTTGCGAGCGCGTTAAGCGCGTCTGTGGTCGCGACGCCGCCGTCCCTGGCGTCAATGTCCTCTGACCAAAGCGCGGCGCCAAGCGTCGGGAGCACCCTCAGCCCATCGAACCCTCCGCCGCCAAGGCAACCCGATCTGAGCGCCAGCGTGCGGGAATTCGTGCAAAGCTTTTGGAATCACCACGAGAGCAATGATGCAAGCGATTGGGCGTCGGCCTTCGCCCCCCGAACCAATTACTGCTACTACGGCGGCGGTCAATGGGCGGACCAGCGTTTTGTAGAACAGGATCGTGCGAAGCTCGTGAAGCGGTACCCGATCCGCCAATACCGCTTCTACGGGCTCACCATCGACGCGCAACCCGGCGGCAGCCTCGCTCGCGTCGGCTATGCCTTTAACTACGCCTATGCCGGCCATAAGTCGGCAGCGGGCGTCTGCCGCGTTTTGCTGACCTTACAGCAGATCTCTGGCCGTTGGTTCATCACCGCGTATGACGAAAAAGTCAACCGTCAATAAGAAAACGTTCCGCATCGACTCAGCGTGCGCGGTGATCGCGACCACCCTATTCATCGCGGTTTCGTCTTCTGCGGCTCAAGAAGTACGGGTGGGTCAGGCAGGGACCTCATCAGAGGTTGAAAACACCCCGGATGCGAGAACGGAAACGAACGCGCCGGGGCCGCCGGAACGTCCGTCGCCAAAAGCGGGTGTTCCAGGGAAGGGCACTGCGAGTTCCCAGCAGGTGAAGCTCAAGCTTGTCCCTACGCGTGCGACATCACCGTTGCTGCCGGTCGACGATGGTTCACCGCCGTCAGTGCACGTAACGTGGGAGAACGGGCCGACGCCGTCGGCCGTTCGTGCAACGCCGGGCAAACAGCCTTTTTCTGAGTCTGGGGGGGCATTGTCCTCCCCTCCGGCCGACGCTGCTGCGATTTCGTTGCGCAACGCGCTTGCGCAGCCAAATGACCGCGCCGCCGATTCTTTCCAGCCTAGGGGTCAGCGGCAGGACAGTGGCGAGGCATTACCCAGGCTCGCCGTAAATAGACTCATTGTATCGTTACTCAACAAGATGCCGCAAGGAGGAGACTATCGCGCCTCTTCCGAGAGCATTCAGAAGCTGGAGGATGCGATTAAAACGGACGGTGACCACCTGACGATAGATGCTGGCGTCGCGAAACCGAGCTTCTGCTCAGCCGCAACTTACTTGGTGTTTGTATCGGCGCTCGACGAGCTGAATAAACAGGGTCAAATCCGTTTTGGACCGGGCGTGGCTGAACAGTTGCTGGTGCGCGGCCAGCACGACGGCGTTGGCGTCTGGGGCAGGTGGAACGCAAACGGCCCCGGAACGGCTTGTCTGTTCAAGGAACTGCAGCTCGGGCGCAATTTCACGAACATCGAAGACGCCCAAGCCGGGGACTTCTTGAAACTCTTCTGGAATGATCAAATTGGCGCGAAGGAGTTTGGCCATTCCGTCGTGTTCCTCGGAAAGTCCAAGCGCGACGGTATCGAATTCGTTCAATATTGGTCGTCCAACAAAAACGGAGGGTACGGGCGGGCGGAGGTTCCACGATCAAAGATCAAGCGGATGCTTTTCTCCCGTTTCGAACACCCCGAGCGAATTAACTGGACCAGCAAGGGACTACAACCGGACAACTATCTCGCGTCGATACTAACCCGAAGCAGCACTCCCGAAGAAATGGAGGCGAGGGCCGGTATTTCCTCATCGGCAAGAGCAGATTCAACACCTGCGGCGACCGTTGGGAAAGAGGCAAAAGGCGGTGGCACAGGTTTTGAGGTGGACCGCAAAAAGGAACAATAAGTTCTATGCTCAACACACCGTTGGTGCGGTGCGAAACCTTGGATCCCCGCTTTTGACGGTATGGGGCTCCCTGGCTTGTGAAGTCATAGGTTTACGATAGGAGACCTGATTCGCATAACGCGTCGTAAGAACTGAGATGCTGGATCGGTGGCTCAACGGAGCGCAGCGTTTCTTGAGCGTTGGCGGACTTACGATTAACGGGTACTTCGAACTGAAGGTCAGGCGACGGGTTGGTGTTTCATGGTTGACGCAATCGTAATTTGGTAAGGCGGTGCTTGGCCAAGTCGCCCGTTTGGCCCGAATCCAGCGGGTCTCCGGTGTTGGACGAGGCAGGCAACGTGATCGGAGTGGCGGCATCGCACGTCGTTAGTGGTCAGGACCTCAATTTAGCGATCCCTGTGGAGCAGGTCATTGCAGCCTTGAACGCACCGGAAGTCCAACAATCATCCAATGCGCCTCCAGACGATGGTGAAGTTTACGCCGGCGAAGCGCGACAGGACCTACCGGACGCCGTTTCACCCAACATCACGGCAAAGCTTACCGCGGCCGACGAGGAATGGCGATCGCAAATTGAAAGGTTCATTTCGGATTTTATCGCCTCATTGAACTCTCCGTACGCCTGCTGCGCCGCCGGCTACTTTGCAGAGACCGTAAACTACAATGGATCGTTAGCAACGGGTCAGGCGATTGCACGAGAGAGCGATGCATTCGAGCGGAAATGGCCCATCCGTACCTACCAGATATTAGGCAGCCCGTTGCTGACCCGTGAGGGAAAACCGTACGTCGCGTATCGTGCCAAATTTCAAGTTGTGTTTCGGGTGGCTAACCGCACGGAGGTCGAGAAGGGAAAGGCGGCTTACGACCTCATCATTAAAGATGACGGTAAGCAGTTGTCTATTACTGACTATCACGAGAAGGTTTTAAGGCGCATGGTCGATCTGGTTCGTTGATGAACGCCTCCCCTGAGTGTAATTGAGGAAAACCCGACGCATTTTCTCCGCGGCAGATCGCCTTTGCTCAATCATACAGGACTGACTTAAGAAAGAAGGTCAATCGAGGAAAGCGCCCGGTGATCGATGCGGTAGCACAACCGCTCGGCCCCGTTGCGCTGCGCGTAGACCGGGAACTCGCCTGCGTGCTGGCGCAAATTCCGAACGTTGAACGTCAGGATCTGCGCGGCCCCGGCGGCCACTGCACTCTGCCCGCTTGAGCGACGATACGGGCTGAGCGAAATATAGTAATAACCGTATGGATATTCCCTTAGGTTACGCGCTCCTGCGTGATCGGCGCGTCTCGCTGCGGGCTAAACTGATGGCCTTAGGCATCGGTGCCGCGGTCGTGGGCGGGGTCGAAGTGCTGCAGATCCCGTTGGAAGGCGTCCTGGCATTCATCCTGCCGGTGGCCGGCATCGCGGGGGATCTTGCTGTCGATGGGGCCGAAGCCATCCTCGGTCCCTTGCTGGTGGCCACCGTCGTGCTGCCTTACCTGACGCCCGCCGCCCTGGTCCGGCAAATCCGCGCCGAAAGAGCAAGCGGTCCGTAAACGGCGTCGCAGCATGGCCGAGGGGCAAGGTTGCCGGACAGCATTCCCCTTTAATTTAACGCCCGACACCCGACACCCGCCTCACGGCTCAGGTGCGGCCTCCCCGGCCACCCAACGCTGCAATACCGCCACCGGATTGCCGGATCGGACCTGATCAAACGGACAAGCGCCAGGCTTTCCATCCCGGGCATCTGCAGGTCCAGCAACGCGGCATGGTACGGTTTGCCGGCAGCCGCCGCAGCCCTTAAAAGTTTCAACGCTTCAACCCGGCCGTCTGCGCTCTCCGCCGTCAGTTTCGAGCCGCTGACCTGCTGGCACAGGATGGTTCGGACGGCGGGAGCGTCGGCGACCACGAGAACCCGTAAATCGGAGAACCCGCGAGGTGCAAGCGTCCGAACGGAGGAACATCCGTCGGGGTCTGCTTTTTCGAAACGAGCGGTAAACCAGAAGGTAGAACCTTTGCCCGGGTCGCTGCGCATACCGATCTGACCATGCATCACCGTCACCAACTCCTTCGCAATCATTAGCCCTAAGCCGGTCCCGCCGTATTTGCGGGTGGTTGACGCATCGGCCTGGCTAAAGGCCTGGAACAGGCGATCGTGGCGGTCCGGCGCGATCCCGATCCCGGTGTCCTGCACGCTGAAATGCAAGATGGCGTGCGTTGGCGCCTCGCTCTCGCGCGAGACGCGCACGATTACCTGGCCCGTCTCGGTGAACTTGACTGCGTTGCTTACCAAGTTGGTCAGCACCTGCCGGAGGCGGCCCGGGTCGCCGCGCAGCCGGGCGGGCACCGCGGGCTCGACCATACCCGCCAGTTCCAACCCCTTTGCTTGCGCCGCCCCCGCCAACATCTCCAGGGTGCTTTCGACGGTCTCGCACAAATCGAAATCAAGCTCTTCGAAGCGTAGTTTACCGGCCTCGATCTTCGAGAAATCCAGGATGTCGTTGATGATGGTCAGCAACGACTCGACACTGGAGCGAATGATACGGGCGAATCCGCGCTGCTCATCGTTCAATTCGGTGTCGAGCAGCAGGCCGGTCATAACGAGTACGCCGTTCATGGGCGTACGGATCTCATGGCTCATGTTGGCCAAAAATTCGCCCTTGGCGCGGGTTGCCGCTTCGGCCGCTTCCTTGGCCTCGACCAGCGCGCTTTCGACTCGCTTCCGTTCAGCGATTTCGGCGCGTAGTTGCTCGTTCGCCGTCTCGAGTTCCGCCGTGCGTTGGCGCACCTGATCCTCGAGCCGCTCCTGATAAAGGCGCCGGGCCTCCTCGGCTTGCCAGCGCTCGGTGGCGTCTCGCACGATAGCGACGAGCGCCCGCCCGCCCGCATCGGTCTCGCTGGATTGCAGGACAACTTCCACCGGCACGTCCCCGCCCTCCTTGCGCCGATAGACGGCGCGAAACGACCGGACCTCGCACCTGCCCTCAAGCAGTGGAGCGATTCTCGTGCGGTATTGCGCCTCATCAAACGCTGTATAAAGGTCCGGCGGCCCCATCCGCAACAACTCCTCGCGCGTGTAGCCGAGGAGCCGAGCCGCCCCTTCATTCACGTAAAAAAAACGCAGGGTGCGCGCATCGCACATGAACACGCCGTCGTGGGTGGCGTTGAGGAGGCCCAACGTGCGGCGCTGAATGGCCTGGCGCAGCAGGATGGCGCGGGCTTTGTGCCGGCTTTCGCGGCGGTTGAAGACGATCGACCACCAAAGGAAAGCGTTTTCGAACAGCACCCAGCCGATATGCTCCAGCACCCGCCCCAAACTCCCGGTGGCCACCCCAAAGACTGATTCCGGCCAGAACATGGAACGAAGCCAATGGTCGAGCCCCACGACGACCGTTGCCGTGATCAATACCCGGCAGTCACGGTAAAAGGATAAGAACGCCAATGACCCAAACACATGGAAATGGGTCTCCACCCGGCCCCCCGTGAGGTGAATCAACAGGGCTCCTGAAAGCATCTGAGCAACGGCCACGGTGTGCCGGGTGAGCCAATGGCCCGGCCTAAGGCGGATGAGGATCAGGGGGAAGCTGATGATCAACCCGCCTAAACCGACCGCCGCCAGCAGATGTTCGTGGAGGGAGGCCCGGGTACCCTGCCAGCTCAGCGGCGATACCAGGCAGCAGAGGATGATGCCGCCAATCCATTGCAGCCAGAACAGCCAAAAGAAACGCTGATCGGTTCGAATGCGAATCTGCAACTCCTCGTTTCGAAAGAGCGCATCGGCCGAGTCGGAATGATCGCCTTCCGAGGGGGACAGGTCCGCGTTGAGGGGGACGTGGTCCGAGGGGGACAGGTCCGCGTTGAGGGGGGCGCAGTGCTCGAGGAGGCTCATGGTCGTTGCAAGCGGGGCGTTTGTTCAGCGCAGGCTGCACCCGTAAACCGGGGCTGATTTCACCTGCGCGTCCTGTGCGCCAAACGCCGCGATCGCGCGTGCAAGGTTATCGTTGTCACCCTCGTGGGCACGCGATTCGGTGATGCCGCCCTTGAACACGAGCCGGCGGTCTTTATCGAAAATCAGCACCTGACCCGACGTGTGCGCCCCGAAAAGGGTCGCCTCACGGCCGCCGGGATGGGTCGGTCTCAGCAGCCCGCGCCGGCAAAAACTGCTGTTCGCAGCGTGGTAGTTCTTCCTGGCCGTTTCTAATTTCCATAGAATTCAACAGAAGCAATCAAGTGCGTTTTGAGTGACATTTCGACCGGGTGCGACCAACCCATGATGCAACCTTTGATCACACTACTCCTAAAACTTTCCGCCACGGCCTGGACGGTCGTCGTCGTCACCCTTTGCGGCGGTACTGCCGCCTTGCTTTACCTTTCATCGGAGCACGCCGGTTTGAATTCAGATCCGGGGAACCGCCCGGCGCAGGTGAGCGTGACGGTCCCGACGGGACATACTCCCCACGGTAATCCGGGTGGTCAGAACGCACCGGTTCCGGTGGTGCCCGAGGCCAATCCCGGCCTGGTGTTAATCCCGGTCATAGCGGCGATGCTGTTCTGTTCCGGGCACCGGCTTTGGCGCGTACCGCGTGCCCATGCCGTCGCGAATGGCGATCAAAGCGCCGCGGGCGTTCCTGAACGTTAAAAATACGCGCTTGGTCAAGCAAGGGCGCCTAAAGTCCGGACGCGGTCAGCCGTCCGGGTAAATCGAGGGCCGCATCTGACGATAACGGCACGGCGGAAAAGGCGCCGGGTGCATTTTTTGCACCCGGCGCCTTGAAGCGGCCCTCGACGAGGCGGGTTCAGGACGGCCCGGCCGGCTTGGCCCACTGCAGCAGGGAGTGCCGGCAGGCAACCCGGTTCAAAGCCGCCTATCGCCTGGTGCGCGAGGAGGAATCGCGCCTGGTGATCTGTTCGTCGAGCCCGACGACCTGAAACTTGTCTCCCGTCGCCTCAAGGTCGATCTGATAGGTGGCCTCACCCGTGACGTAACGCTTGCCGTCCCCTACCGCGAAGCCGGCCCGCAATCGAACCCGTTGAACGGAGCCGTCCACGGGCTCAACCGTCGGCGCGCCGATCAGCCAGAAACGCCGTTTCGGCCAGCGGGCGTTGTAAGCCGCTTCTTGCCGGGCAATCACTGACCGGGGCACTTTCCGGCCGTCGTAGCGCGCTCGGTCCGCATAGAAATCGACATCCGAAATCCCCGTTCCGGAATTCCACGAGCGCATAAACTCCTCCAGGAATCGGCCAATGCGGTCCTGCGCGACTTTGGGTTCAGGGGTCGGGGTGGGAGTGGAAGCGCGGTCCGGGGTTTCAGCGGCAGCCAGCGGTGTTGAGGCCGGCCGCGCGGAGGCAGCGGCAGCCGGCGGTGTCGAGGCCGGCGACGTGGAAGAAACGGGAGGGGCGGCCGCGGGCGGGGTGCCTTCGTTCTGAGCGTGGGCCGCGGAAAGTGCCGCACTCACGAATTCCGCCGGAATTGCAAAGTTCAGGGTTTGACCGTCGAGTTGCTGGCCGACCGCCACCGCGATAACCTTGCCGCTTTGATCCAGGACCGGTGAACCGCTGGAACCCGGCCACAGCGGGCCGGTGATTTGAATTAACTGGCCGTGATTGAGGAATGCGGAGATCTCGCCCGCCGAGTCGGTGCCCGGCAGACCGCCCGGATTACCGATGATCCAAACCCGCTCGCCTTCGATGGCGGCTTGTGAAGAACCCAGCGCCAGATGAGCCTTCTGCACGCCGGTAAACTTCAGAACCGCAAGGTCCAGCCCCGAGGGGGCGTAAAACACTCGTTCGCAGCGGTAATGTTCTCCGCTGCCGCTCACCCCGACGACGCGAGCCGCACCTTGAACCACGTGCTGGTTGGTGACCGCCCAGCCATGACCGTCCACAAAGAAGGCGCTTCCGGTTTTCAGCAGGTCCCCTTGCGCGTCGAGTGCATCCACTTCAATCATGGCCTGCTTCGCCTGGCCCATCATTTCCGACGCGGGCTGTGCACGGGCTACGGGAGTGACGCAACAGATCGCGAGCCAAGCGAGTGCGGTCCCTAACGCACGCAAGGTTCTCGAACGAGATCGGGTTCGCGCCACTTTCCTTCTGGCCGGACCGGGTACTTTTGCGTCCGGGTCCGTCGTCCTGAGCGGGCCTTGCCGAGTCGCATGATCAACGCGTCTTTTACAATCCTTTCCCGACCGCAGATTAGACATGCCGATGGAGCTTGGCAGGACCCGTAACTTAAAACCCTCCGCGTGCATTAACCGGTCCGGACCCGCGATGCCGTCTCGAGAGGAAACCGGGCACTGCGGCATAGGGCGCGCTGAGCCGCAGGCACCTCCGGCCGTTGCGCCCTGAGGCGGCCATGGCGCCACCCGCCCCCGAATTCACACCGAACGTCTAACATCATCATCTCCACATGGCATTCGCCGCGGTTCGCCGGGATGATGGGGACAACTTTCCTCCCGGCCGGGATCAACTCGCCGACGCGGGCCGGAAAATGCCGCATCCGCAGCGCCGGCCATCACCTTTTGACGGCTTCTTGAGGGCGGTTAATCAATCCCAGCCACCGCAGAGCATGCCACAAATGCCGCAAACCCGGTGTCATTTTCCGCCGGCGACATCTGTGGCATTGTCGGGATCGATGCGCCACAAAACCCATCTCTACGAAACAACCGTTGTCTGGACCGGTAACCTCGGCCGGGGTACGCCCAGTTACAGCGGGTACAGCCGCGACCACGAAATCAGTGCGCCGGGCAAGCGTCTGCCGGTAGCCGGCTCTTCAGACCCGGCCTTTCGGGGCGACGTCACCCGGTACAACCCTGAAGAACTATTGGTAAGCGCCTTATCGGCGTGTCACATGCTTTGGGTTCTGCACCTTTGCGCGGAGGCCGGCGTCACGGTGTTGAGCTACGAAGATCGGGCGAATGGCGCAATGGTGGAAATGCCGGATGGCGGCGGCCAGTTTACCCGGGTGACCCTGCGGCCAAGGATGGTGATTACCGCCGAATCCGACCTGCAGAAAGCGGAACTTGCGCATGACCGGGCGCATGAACTTTGCTTTCTGGCGCGCTCGGTGAATTTCCCGGTTTACCATGAGCCGGAAGTCTCGACCGCAGCGTCACCGGTTGATTCTTGACACCAGCTTCGCTCCGCGCCATCAGAGGGGGGCGGTTCCGTTGCGATATGTTCAAAGCCTTTGTCTCTCCCCTTCCCCCGGCTGACCTGCTGGGCAAAATTCAAACGCTCAGTGATCCCGATGAGGTCGAACCGGCCAACCCGACGTTCTTCCCCGGCACACTACCCGTGGTTGGGCGGGTGGTGGCGGCAGATCGATTTATTTGGCAGCGGCGGCCCGCCGGGCCTTGGTTGTTATGGCTGTGCAGCCCGGCGTGCTGGTTCCGGCCTTTTCTCACCGGCACCGTACGTCCCCGCGATCACGGTTCGGAACTCCGGCTGGAGGGCGGGACCTCGATCCTGGCCAAGGTGTTGTGGGCACTCGCGTTTGCCGGGGTCGCCGCCGTTGGCAGCATCGTGACGGTATTTACCTACCCGGCCAACATCAGCCATGACCCGGCCCATTCCGCGAGCCGCTTCCTGGCCGGACTGGTGATTACCGGTTTGGCGCAAGGACTGCTGTTATTGCCGCCGGCAATCGGCTGGCTGCTGACCCGGCACGACCTGCAATTCATGGCCGAGCGCCTGGAAAAGCCGCTCGCGTTGAAACCGATCAGTTACCGCGACCTCGCCCCCGAGTAATCCACGGTCACACGGCGGCCGCAGCGGGTGTGGCGGGCACAACGACAGAGGTTCACACGGCGAACACGGCGGGAAGACAAAATTACCCAGCAGCCGACGTTCGGCCCCGAATTCGGCTCCCGGCAAGAATTACGCCGTCTTTGCCCCGGAGCGGCGGTAGCCTGGAACGTTAATGCCGAGTACGCTCGCCGCTCCGGGGCAGAGACGGCGTAGATTCCCGGCGTGCCTGACCGGCCGCCCTCCCTGCTGGCATTCCTCTTCCCGCCGTGTTCGCCGTGGTCCGCCGTGTTCGCCGTGTGAACTCAGTCGTTGTGGCCGCCTTCTCCGCCGTGCCCGCCGAACTCCGAACTCCGAACTATTCATGGCCCGGAGGCTCGCGGGTTGCCGGAGCGACGCTTTTCCTTAGGGTTAGGCATGGCGACGATGACGAGTGCATCCCTGTTTGATGAAGCCAGGCGGTTGATTCCAGGCGGGGTCAATTCCCCGGTCCGGGCGTTTCGAAACGTAGGCGGCAGCCCGTTTTTTGTATCTCGCGCCAAAGGGTCGCACCTGTGGGACGTCGATGGAAAGGAATACATCGATTACGTCGGGACATGGGGGCCGGCCATCCTCGGTCACGCGCCCGAGGCCGTCGTCGGGGCGGTACGCGAGGCTGCGCTTCACGGTTTAAGTTTCGGCATCCCGAATCCCTATGAGGTGGAGTTGGCGCGACTGCTCGTGCGATGGGTGCCTTCGGTCCAAAAGGTGCGGATGGTGAACAGCGGTACGGAGGCAACCATGTCGTGCGTCCGCCTCGCCCGCGGTTTCACCCGGCGTGACGTCATCGTTAAGTTTGAAGGTTGCTACCATGGGCACGTCGATTCCTTGCTGGTCAAAGCCGGCAGCGGAGCGCTCACCCATGGGTACCCCGACAGCGCGGGCGTGCCTGCGGCGCTGGCCGCCCTCACGGTGACGCTTCCGTTCAATGACCTGGGTGCGGTCGAAGCGCTTTTTGCCAAGGAGGGAGCCCAGATTGCCGGGGTGATCCTCGAGCCGGTGCCGGCCAATGCCGGACTCTACTTCCCGCGTCCCGGATTTCTCGAGCGCCTCAGGGAGCTCTGTACCCGGCACGGGGCGCTGTTGATTTTTGACGAGGTGATGACCGGGTTCCGTCTCGCTAAAGGAGGGTTTCAGGAACGCTGCGGCGTGTCGCCCGACCTAACGGCTTTCGGCAAGGTTATGGGCGGCGGCCTGCCGATCGGCGCCTTTGGCGGCCGAACCGAAATCATGGATCAACTCTCGCCGGATGGCCCGGTTTACCAGGCCGGCACGCTGTCCGGAAATCCCTTGGCCATGGCCGCAGGCTTGGCGCAACTGGGCGAACTCGAACGCACCGACGGCTACGCCAGGCTCGAGCAAATCGGCCGCCAGATGGAGGACGGCATGCGTGACCTGCTGGGCGCGCTCGATTTGCCGCTCACGTTTCATCGAATCGGTTCCATGTTCTGCCTCTACTTCACGGCTGGCCCGGTCTGGAATCTTGCCGACGCCAGGAAATCAGACCTGGAGGCGTTTCGGCGCTTTTTCCATGGCTGCCTGGATGACGGCGTTTATTTTGCCCCTTCACAGTTCGAAGCAGGGTTCCTCTGTCTGATGCATACCAAGCCCGACCTGGAACGAACCCTCGATGTGGTCAGGAAAAATTTGCAGCGCACCTGCCGGTAGGCAAAGAAAGAATGCCGCAAATGCCGCAAGCGGAAAAATGCTACCCCCCTCCTTAATTTTCGGCATTTTTCGGCTTGCGGCATCTGCGGCGTTCCCCCGGCACCCGATACTGATTTGCGATTCCCCCGGCTTCGTCTAGCGTAACAGCCGAGGAGCACGTAAGCGAGCGGACGGATGGCAGGCGAAAGTTCGATCGACCAAGAATCAGAAATCGAATTGCTGAAGCGAGTCGGGCAAGGTGATCGAAAAAGCTTCGAAGATCTCTACGACCGATTTTCCGGAGTACTCTTCTCAACCGCTTTACAAATCCTGAACGACCACCGGGAAGCGGAGGACGTCCTGCAAGAGGTCTTTGTCCAGATCTGGGACAAAGCCAGGCTTTATGACGCCGCGCGGGGCAAACCGCTCACCTGGGCGATGACGCTGACTCGTAACAAAGCCATCGACCGGCTGCGCTCGGCCCAGCGTCGTTACCGGCTGCAAGGCCAGGTTGAGAAGGAAACCACGATCACCAACCAGGTTGCCATCAAGGATTCTTCAGAGGAGGTCGAAATCCTGGAAAAAAGCCGCCTGATCCGGGCGGCCGTCATGGAACTTTCCAAAGAGCAACGTGAAGCCATTGAACTCGCCTTTTTTTCCGGCTTAACCCAAAACGAGATCGCGCAGGAACTGAATCAGCCGCTCGGGACCGTCAAAGCCAGGATCAGACGAGGAATGCTGCGGTTGAAAGAAATGATTGCCGCGCGCCTGTAAGGGCGGCAGTGGCCCGCTCCGACGGGCTGCAGGCCTCAGATCCGCGTGCCCGCCAGCTGCCGGCTCGCCGGCCAGGTATCATAAATCTCGAAGTTCTCCACGCGCCAGCACCCGGCCTCGTAAACCAGCGTGTAGAGCGCCGGGGTGATCTGATGGGTGTTGCTGGTGTAATAAACCCGCACATACGCCCGGTGCCGTTCCAGCGCGATTTCACCGAAATCGATCTTTTCAGGACAATTAATGCGCCCGTATTGAGAACGCACCTTGGTTTCGAACTGAACCACGGTGAGGTGCTGTTGAGCGGCACTCGACGATTCCTGGTAGGCTTGCCGGAAATCATCGGCTCGACACTCATGGTATTGAGCGAGAATTACGGTGTAAAGAGCGGCGGGCTTGACCGTGGCCTCGAATTGATCCTGCCAAAACCGGGTGACGATCGTGCCCGCGGCGCAGATGAGAAGGGTGCCGCTGAGCAGGATCGCTTTGAACCGGGATGTCATGTCTCCGTTCCGCCCAGTGATTTCAGGTAAGCAAATGAATAAATGCCCGTGTTATGGCCATCGCCCCAGGCGGGCTGCAGGGCGTATCCCCCTACAAGCTGGCACTTTTTAAGGATAAAACTTTGCTCGGTCAATTCCCGAGGCTGCCGGTACTCCCGCCCGAGCAGGTCGCGCTCACCCGCGCAAAGCGCGCAGGGGCAGGCAAGACGAAGGTCACGCAGCGACACGTAGCTTTCCGAGCCGTCCTGCCATTGCAAGGCCAACTCGTTGCCGATTATCTCGTACGTCTTGAGCACCAACGGCACAGCCAACATATTACAATGTCGTTCGAGGGATCAAAACGGTTTCACCCGGGCGCCGCAAGCTCAAAACGCGCTTCAGGCGAGTTAGCCGCATTGCGACGAAATCCGCCCGAATTGACTCGCGATTTAATCCGGGTTAGGGAGCGTCATGAGCATCAGCTACTTTGCCGAATGCACCGTGCTGATCACCGGCGCGTCGGCTGGAATCGGCCGGGAGTTCGCCCGCCAGTTGGCTCCCGTCGTAAGCACGATGGTACTCGTGGCGCGGCGCGCCGACCGGCTTGAAACGCTGGAGCTCGAGCTGAAAGTCATCAACCCGGACCTGGAGATTTTCTTGCGGCCCCTCGACTTGCGCGATCACCCGGAGGTTGAACGTTTCTGCGATTGGTTGGATGAGAGCGGCCTTGCGATCGATCTGTTGATCAATAACGCCGGACTGGGTGATTACGGCCTGTTTGCCGACAGCGAATGGGAGCGCATCGACGCCATGCTCCAGGTCAATATCCATGCGTTGACTTACCTCACCTACCGGATCCTGCCTAAAATGCAGCGGGCCGGCTGCGGGGCGATCCTGAACGTCAGTTCCACGGCCAGCTTTCTTCCTGTCCCGAAGATGGCCACTTACGCCGCCACCAAAGCGTACGTGACCAGTTTAACCGAAGCTCTCCGCGCCGAACTCCGGGACTCCAACCTAACGGTCACCGTACTCTGCCCGGGACCCGTGCCGACCGAATTTGCCGACGTCGCGAACCGGACCGGACCGGGCGGCAATTTAAAAGTTGCCCCGGAAATTTTTACCGTGCCCGTGCAGGATGTGGTGCGCGACGCGTTGAACGCCGTATCCCGCGATCGCGCCCGAGTGGTACCGGGTACCCTCGTGAATCTGGGTATGACCACGATCGCATTCCTGCCCATGTTCATTAAACGCCTGCTTTACCAGCTCAAGCTCGGCGAACCGGCTCAGCCGCCCTCAGGTCAGGCCCCCGATTACCAGGTCGCTGGCACCCGCTAAAGCCGCCATGCTCCAGACCGTTCAGACCTATTACATCGTTTTCGGATTGTTCGCCCTGATCGGCGGCGTCCTTGGTTATGTCCGGGCCAAATCACGGCCGTCCATCATCGCCGGGGTGATCACCTGCGCCCTGTTGATCGTAGCCGCGATCCTGGGTCCCTCCCAACCCTCGTTTATCCTGGCGATCCTGGTTTCCGTTCTGCTCATCGCTCATTTTGGCCGGACCTACTGGGCCAAACGCAGGCCGATGCCTGCCATTCCAATGATTGCGTTGAGCGTGATCTGTATCGTCCTAACCCTGGTCGCTTGGCTGCGATAAAGGGCGCGGCAGCATGCGGAAACGGCCGAATCGCGCGCCCGGAATCACGCGGGGGCTGGTGGCTCTGCTTTGGCTCGGGGCCGGCCTGGGGTGCGTTCCAAAGAAGCCGGTAACCTTGTCCGAGCAACCGCCTCCCGAGACTTCGCCCGTTCAGACGGCCGAGACGACGCCAACGCCATCGCCGTCCCCTTCACTCGCACCCATCCCCACCCCGGTGCCCTCCCCCGAAACGTTCCTCCCCCGGTCGCGCTACGAGGTCGCCCAGCTTTTTAACGGATTCGAAATCCATTCCCGCCTGTCTTCCGCCGAAGGCCAGATTGCTGCGCTGGAGAAAAAAGATCCCAACGCTTACGTGCTGAACCTCGACGTGCAGGTGCGCGTGCCGAAGCCGGCGCAAACCCTGGACGAATTGCAGACGCCGGACCCGCAACTGAGCAGCACGCTGCCGCAACTCCCTGAGCTCCTGAAGGCGGCAAAAGTCTCCACCTGCTACTATGGGCTTTACCGGCTCAAAACAGAGAACCTGAGTCGCGCGCTTGGACGGTTGGATCAGATGGTCAGCCGCCAGAATTTCTTTGACTG
Organism: Verrucomicrobiota bacterium; assembly: GCA_019247695.1. NCBI lineage: Bacteria > Pseudomonadati > Verrucomicrobiota > Verrucomicrobiota bacterium. The sequence goes on from JAFBAP010000044.1 coordinate 18,556, forward strand.
CAACACGATGCTTGAATTGACCGGGACGGCGAGCGGCCGCAAAGCGCTGCTGATCCAGGCGCCGATGGACGTCAACGCCGACGGCTCCGATGCAGACCGCACCTACGCGGTGGACGGGTCCAGCCCGAATTTCCAACCGTTCACCAGCTACCGTTGGTCCAAGCGAACGGACCGGCCCAGCCAGTTTTTGGCCGACCGGGAGAATCGGCTCAAGGGTTTACAGGCTGAATTCGACGCCAAAGGCACGTCGCCTGACCGCAAAAAGGCGGTCCGTGAACTGATTGACGAGTTCCAACGCCAGATCGCCGATCTCAAACGGTTCAGCTACCTCGTCGCGATGAACGATCCGTACATCGTGCTGCCCGGCTTCATGTTGCGCCCGCCCGCGCTTCCCTTTACCCCGAAGTTCGGGGATTACGTGGTCGTGATTTTTCGCGGTAAACTCTACCCGGCCTTACTCGGCGACGCCGGGCCATCTTACAAAATGGGTGAAGGCTCGCTCCGGCTGGCGACGACGCTCAACGCCAAGGCAAATGCGCTGAACCGGCCGGTAAGCGACGTCGCAGTTACCTATTTGGTGTTTCCCGGAAGCGCCGAATCTCAACCCGGCCCGCCGGACCTCGCCCAGCTACGCACCCGTTGCGAAAGCCTGCTCGGTGAAATCGGGGGCTACCAAGGAGAACTATGGGCGTGGCCGGACCTGCTGGCACCAACCCCGACGCCGACTCCCACCCCCACGGCAACCGCCAGCCCAAGCCCGACACCTGGCCCGCCTTCGGAGGCCAGCCCCAGCCCGGCGGGAAAACAGGAATCATCCGCAGAACACTCAGAACACGCAGAAAAGAGGAAACATCCACAGATTACACAGATTGACACAGATTAAGGGCACACGGCGGCCGCAGCGGGTTTGGCGGGCACAACGACAGAGTTCACACGGCGAACACGGCGGGCCACGGCGAACACGGCGGAAAGACAGGAATCATCCGCAGAACACGCAGAAAAAGATTACCAGACCCGGCGCTTCTTCATTCGTGGCATTCTCTGCCGCTCCGAACCCCGAACTCTTTCCCCTCTTCTCGCCGTGGTCGCCGTAGCTCGCCGTGTTCGCCGTGTGAACTCTGTCGCCGTGCCCGCCAAACCCGCCGTGTGACCGAACTCCACCCGACACCCGACACCCGTTACCCTTCATTTGTGGCATTCGGGGACGTGATCCGGTAAGTTAGGTTTCCCGATCGTTTCCTGATTATGCGGAGTTGCCGCTTTGTTTTCGCCGTTCATGTCCTGGCCGTGCTCGCCCTTAAGCCCGGGGAGTTTTGTTCGTCGTCTTTTCTGGCCGGCACCGTTAATACCAACCCGGTGGTAATCCGGCGCCTGCTCGTCGACCTGCAGAACGCAGGGCTGATCGGTACGGTGCGCGGACCCCGGGGCGGTGCCTATCTGGCAAAGGCACCCTCCGAGGTCACCCTTTGGCAGATTCAGCACGCGGTGGATCCACAGACGGCGTTCGCGCTCCATCCGAACGAACCTTCGCGCTGTTGCCCGGTAGGCGCCAGGATTGATCGGGTCATGAGTGAAGTGCAGGAACAACTCCTGGGGGCGATGGAACGCGAGTTGAAGCGGGTTACGCTGGCCGACGTGCTGGCCCGGCTGGAGCGGGTCCCGGCAGCATCCTGAGCGGTGACGACAGGGGGGACGGCTCTTGAGCGGGAGGAAACCGCCAGGCGCCGCTTGAAATTGTAACAGATACAGTTACGTTAAACCGCCTATGTTTTCCGATTCTACCGGCGCATGGACTCCGGTCCTCGCGCCTAACCCTGAAAAAATTGATCCTGCCAGCGTGGCGGCTATCCCTACCGCGACGGCTGATGACGACCTGCTCCTGGACGCGTATTCGCGTACCGTGGCCGGCGTCGTGGAGCGCGCCGCGGCGGCCGTGGTCAACATCCGGGTACGAAACGGGCGCGGACCCCATCAGGAAGGCGGGGGCAGCGGCTTCGTGATCGCCCCCGATGGATTTATCCTGACCAACTCCCACGTGGTGCACGGCGCCACACGCATAGAAGTAACTTTGGCCGATGCCCGTACGTTTCCCGCCACCCTGGTGGGAGACGATCCCGATACCGACCTGGCCATCGTCCGCGTCAACGCGCCCAACCTGCAACACCTTTTGTTTGCCGATTCACGCAAGCTGCGGGTCGGCCAGATCGCCATCGCCATCGGCAGCCCGTTCGGCTTCCAGCAGACGGTCACGGCCGGGGTCGTCAGTGCCCTGGGCCGATCCATGCGCGCCCAGTCGGGGCGTCTCATGGATGATATCCTGCAAACGGACGCGGCCCTGAATCCCGGCAACTCCGGCGGCCCGCTGGTCAATTCCCGCGGCGAAGTCATCGGCGTCAACACGGCCGTGATTCTTCCGGCGCAAGGCATCTGTTTTGCCATCGCGTCCAACACCGCGCAACTGGTGGCCGGCTGGCTCATCCGGGACGGTAAGATCCGGCGCAGTTACCTCGGGATTGCCGGCCAGAACGCCACCATTCACCAACGGCTGGTGCGCCACCACCGGCTGCAGCAGACAACTGCGGTCATGGTGGGCGGGCTCGAAGAGGGCGGTCCCGGCACGGCGGCAGGGTTGCAGCGCGGCGATTTGATTCTGAGCTTTAAGGGTTCAGCGATCGCCTCCATTGATGACCTGCACCGCTTCCTGGTCGGCGATGAAATCGGACGCACGTCGGACCTGACCGTGATCCGCGGAACCGAGCTGCTTACCTTGCGAGTCACCCCGCGGGAATTGCCGAAGCACGACGATTGAGTTTGTGACCATGATTTTTCGTTGATTGTACGGGCGGGTAGGTTTCACTGTGCGGACATGAAAATCGCGCTCGGTTCGGATCACGCTGGCTTCCGGTACAAGGAAAAAATCAAGGAATTCCTTACCGGCCAAGGTCATGAGGTTATCGATTTTGGAACCCATTCGGCAGAACCGACGGATTACCCGCTGTTTATCCGGCCCGCCGCCGAAGCCGTGGCCAGGGGTGAAGCGGAACGCGGCATCGTTTTAGGCGGGTCGGGTAACGGCGAGGCCATCACCGCAAATAAAGTTCCGGGGATTCGCTGCGGGCTTTGCTGGACCGAGCAGGTTGCGATCTGGAACCGCGCGCACAACGACGGAAATGTGCTTTCCCTGGGCGAGCGCACCATTTCTGAGGAGGAAGCGCTCAAGATCGTCAAAGTCTGGCTGGAAACGCCGTTTGAAGGCGGCCGTCACATTCACCGCATTCAGCTCATTGAGCACCCGGAACTCGCGAAAGAGACGACGTCCGCTTCATGATTTTCGAACAGCAGATCCGAGCTGCGGAGGGTTACTTTGAACTCGGCATGCAGAACGAAGCGTTGGCCGAATTGGATCGCCTGCCTCCCGAGAACCAGGACCGTGCGGAGACGCTCCGGATGCGGGTCAGTATCTGGTTGCAGATGGAGAACTGGGCACGGGCTTTAGAGCTCAGCAGCCGGATTTGCGAGCTTTTTCCCAGCGAGAGTTTCGGGTTCATTCACAAGGCCTTCTGCCTGCACGAGCTTGGCGCCACGGCCAACGCCAAGCAGACCCTGCTGGACGGGCCGGCAAGCCTGCTGGAGGAACCGATCTACTACTATAATCTCGGCTGTTACGACGCGGTGCTCGGCAACGTGGAGTCGGCCCAGGCGTACCTGCGAGCCAGCTTTCGTCTGGACAAAGCGTTCCGCGACCTTGCGAAGGGCGACCCGGACCTTGCCGGCATTCGTGATTTGCTCTGATGGACCTGAACCGGTTTAAGGAGGAATTCGCACAGAACTTCGAAACCCGCGGGGAAATCGGGGCCTCGGTTGCGGTCTATCGCCGCGGGGAACCGGTCGTTCAGCTGGCAGCCGGTTTCCAGGACCGCGCCGGCCGGGTGCCGTGGACGTTCCAGACGCGGGTGCTGATCTGGTCCGCGACCAAAGGGGTAGCGTCCGCTTGCCTGCTCCACGCCTGCAAACGGCACGGCATCGGCCTGGATGCTCCCGTTACTCGCGTCTGGCCGGAGTACGGGCAAGCCGGAAAGGAGCGCACGACTCTCCGGCACGTGTTGAGCCATCAGGCAGGCCAACCGGCGTTGCGAGGTGAACCGGTGTCGGTCCTGGACCACGAAGCCGTCGTCCGTGCGTTGGCCGGCCAGGCGCCCTTTTGGGAACCGGGCACCCGCCACGGTTACCACGCGCGCACTTACGGCTTCCTGGTCGACGAGCTGGTCCGGCGCATCACCGGCGGAGTGAACGTCGGCCGGTACTTCCGCCAGGTCTTTGGCGATCCCCTGGACCTCGACATCTGGATCGGCCTGCCCCAAACGCTCGCTGAAATGGTCGCACCGATCCAGGCGCCGCGGAAAGCCCGGGACGCTTCGTCCGAAGATCCGTTCTATGCCGCCCTGAATGATCCCGGTTCGCTGAGCCGCCTTGCGTTCAGCAACCCCGCCGGCCTGGCGCCCCCGTCCTCGATGAACGCGCCCTCGGTACGTGCGCACGTTTTGCCCTCCTTCGGCGGGATCGCGACGGCTGACGGGATGGCCCGTTTCTACCGGCTTCTATGTACGCCCAACGAATTCTTCGACGCGGAAACGTTGCGCGCCGTCTCCACCCCCGCCACTTCCGGAACCGATGAAATCCTGAAAGTGCCCACCGCATTCAGCGCGGGGTTTATGATGGACCCGGTGGATGATACGACGGGCGTACCTGCGCCGGGTCCTCGGGATGAAGGGCGTAAACTGCGCAGTTTATTCGGCCCATCCGTGCGCGCCTTCGGCCAGCCCGGGGCGGGCGGTTCGCACGCGTTTGCCGATCCTGAGCACGAGATTTCATTCGCGTACGTGATGAACCAGATGGAACCAGGGCTTTTTCCGAACGAAAAATCGTTGCGTCTGGTCGACGCGATCTATGTTCACCGCACATAACGCTGAGTTTGCCGTTCGAACCCAGGGGCAAGGCACCTACGAGATCACCGATCAGGTGGCCCAGGCCGTTCACGCCAGCCGTGTTAAGACGGGTTTGGCCACGGTTTTCGTCCGCCACACGAGTGCGAGCCTGGTAATCTTTGAGAACGCCGATCCGACTGCCAGGCGCGATCTGGAGGGGTTCCTCAAACGCTTGGTGCCTGAAGGGGAAGATTATTTTGTCCATACGCTGGAAGGTCCTGACGACATGCCGAGCCATATCCGGATGGTGTTAACCCGTACGTCCGAATCGGTCCCCGTTGCAGAAGGGACGCTTCAGCTCGGCACGTGGCAGGGACTCTTCCTTTACGAACACCGCAGGCATGGTTCCCGCCGTTCGGTGTCCGTTTCGGTAATCGGAAATATTGAATGAATCTTACCCCGACGGACCCGGTCCTGATCATTTCCGATCTGCACCTGGGCCACCGAGCATCGCGTATTCGCCACCCGGAACAGCTGGAGCCGTTGTTTAAGCCGTTTCACACGGTCATCTTCAACGGCGACACGGCCGAAATGCGAAATCCGGAGGACAGGCCGCTTGGGCGCAAGCTCGCGGCCGATCTGGGCCGCGTCTGCCATGGCGCCGGCAGCAAAGCCATCTTCATTACGGGCAACCATGATCCAACCATCTCCAGCATTGACCACCTGGACCTGCACGGCGGCGCCTTGCTGGTTACGCACGGGGATATCCTCTTTTTGGGCGTAGCCCCCTGGAGCCGGGCGGCAAAGTCTTACCGGGAAACGCACGAGGAGTTTCTGAAACAACTCGGTGAGGATGCGTACACCAGTTTTGAGCAGCGCCTGCTGGCTACCAAACGCACCTCGATTACGCTTCAAATGCATGAGGCGCCCCTGACCCGCAAGCACAAGAAATGGGGGGGCTTGCACACGGTGATGCACCAACTCTGGCCACCCTGGCGGCCATTCAAAATCCTGCAAGCCTGGTGGCAGACCCCGGGGCTCACTGCGGACATGACGCACCTCTTCCGGCCCAAGGCCCGTTTCACCGTCATCGGCCACACCCATTGTCCAGGGATTTGGCGCCGTGGCGGGCGCGTGGTGATCAACACCGGCAGTTTCCTGAAATACATGACTGCCCGCGGGGTGATCATCGACGACGGCCGGCTCGAGGTGCGATACCTCAAACGCAGCGGTAACAACTTCTGCCTCGGACGGGTAGACGCGGTCTTCCGGCTCCCGCATGAAACGGCGGGCCGGGCGGAAGGTGAACCCCGGCCCGGACTGTCGTGATTGATCGTTACTGTGCCAGGCTGCCGTTATTCACCACGACCGCGGTCATGGCCGCTTTCTTATACCAGGCGCGGGCTTGGGCCTCATCACGGGCGGTTCCCAGACCGTTGGCGTACAAGTAAGCCAGATTCGTCATGGCCGTGACTTCACCGGCGGCAGCCGCCTTTTGATACCAATCCCGGGCCTGGCCATAGTCCCGGGGAACGCCGTTGCCGTTCTGGTAGAGCCACCCCAAGTTTCTCATCGCAGCGGGGTACCCGGCCTCCGCGGCTTTCTGGAACCAATCCCGCGCCTGGGCGTAGTCCCGGTCCACGCCCCAGCCGTTCTGGTACATGAGGCCGAGGTTGTTCATGCCGACCGGTTCTCCGGCGTTCGCGGCCCGCTGGTACCAGCGGGCGGCCTCGGTATAGTCCTGGGTCACGCCCAGGCCCGCACCGTACATGTAACCCAGGTTCGTCAGGGCTGCCCCGTTTCCGGCCTTGGCGGCTTTTTGATACCACTCCTGCGCCTGGGCGTAGTCCCGGTCCACGCCCCAGCCGTTTTGGTACAGCCAGCCCAGGTTGTTCATCGCATCCGGATGGCCGGCGTTGGCAGCCTGGCGGAACAAGACCCGCGCCTTGCCGTAGTCCCGGGGCGCACCCCAGCCGTACTGGTACAGGACGCCGAGATCTCTCGTACCAATCGGTTCTCCGGCGTTCGCGGCCCGCTGGTACCAGCGGGCGGCCTCGGCATAGTCCCGGGCTACACCCAGGCCCGCACCGTACAGGTAACCCAGGTTCGTCAGGGCCGCCACGTTGCCGGCCTTGGCGGCTTTTTGATACCACTCCTGCGCCTGGGCGTAGTCCCGGTCCACACCCCAGCCGTTCTGGTACAACCAGCCCAGGTTGTTCATCGCATCCGGATAGCCGGCCTCCGCGGCTTTCCGGTACCACTCGCAGGCCTGGCCGTAATCGCGGGCGGTGCCCCAGCCGTATTGGTACATCAGGCCAAGGTTGTTCATGCCCATGGGTTCCCCGGCGTCCGCAGCCTGGCGGTATAATCGGATCGCCTCGGCATAGTCCTGGTTCACGCCCAGGCCCTTTGCGTAAAGCATGCCGAGACGATTCATCGCCAGGGCGCTGCCTGCATTGGCGGATTTCCGGTACCATTCCCGGGCCGTATCGTAGTTCCTGGCGACGCCCAAGCCGCACTCGTACATGAGACCGAGATTTCCCATGCTGTTGGGTTCCCCGGCGTCCGCGGCCTGTTGGTACCACCGGAACGCCTGGGCATAGTCCTGGGCCACACCTAAGCCTCGGTCGCACAAGTAGCCCAGGTTGGTCATGGCCAGGAGGTCACCCCCCTGAACGGCTTTCTGGTACCACTCCCAAGCCTTGGTGTAGTCTTGAGTGACGCCTAACCCATTCTGGTACAGCCAGCCCAGGTCAGTCATCGCTGAGACGTTACCGGCCGCCGCAGCTTTCTCGTGCCACTCCCGGGCCAGTTGATAATCCTGGGCGACGCCTAACCCGTCCCGGTACAACCAGCCCAGATTCTTCATGCCCCATGCACTGCCGGCCGTGGCCGCCTTTTGATACCAGGCATGCGCCTGGGCGTAGTCCTGGGTGACCCCCCACCCATTTTGGTACATGAGACCAAGGTTGTTCATGCCCATGGGCTCCCCGGCGTTGGCCGCCTTTTCATACCAATACCGGGCTTGCGTGTAGTCCTGGGTGACCCCCAGTCCTTTATCGTAGAGATAACCCAGGTTGGTCATCGCCGCTGCGTCGCCGGCCTCGGCGGCTTTCCGGTACCATTCCAGCGCCTGGACATAATCCTGGGTGACGCCTGAGCCGTTCTGATACCACCAACCCAAGGCGCGCATCGCTTCCGCGTTGCCGGCGTTAGCCGCCTGTTGGTACCGGGCACGATCCTCACGATTGTGAATGCGGAAGTCCGGCGTAGGAACGGGCGCGGCGACCGGCGGTTCCACCGAGACGGAAGTGAGATCGCCCACCCCGGCCATCCGCGCCGCTTTCGCCACTTCGTCGGAGGCAATCGCGAAGTTGAGGTTCTGGCCATTCACCAACTGGTAGAATGCCACCCCGATCACTTTGCCGTCCTCGTTCAACACGGGCGAGCCGCTTGACCCCGGCGAAATGGGCGCGCTGATCTGGATCAGCGCATTGGCATCTCGAAACGCGGAGATCAGCCCGTCGGAGACTGTCCCCTGCAAACCCTTCGGGTTGCCGATGACCAGCACGCGCTGGCCCTGACGGGCGGCACGGGACGAATCCAGCTCAAGGCAGGGTACCCGGCCGGAGGCAAACTTGAGAATCGCAAGGTCGGCCTCCGCTGATTCGCCAAGCACCTGTTCACACCGGAATTCTGAACCGCTGCTGCTCAAGCCCACAAGGCGCGAGGCCCCCCGGATGACGTGGGAATTGGTGACTGCTGTCCCGTCGTTCCGGATAAAGAAAGCCGTTCCGGTGCTCAACAGGTTCCCTTGCGCATCCAGGGCGTTGACCTGGATGACCGCTTCTTTGGCGCGCGCCACGATCGCCGGAATGCTGCTCTCGGCAGGCGCCTTCAAGGAAAAAAAAGAAATACAGGCCCCTGCAACTAAAGTACTAACCCCATGCCCCATCATTCAACAAACACTCGGTGAAGCCCCATGACGCCCGGATCAGCCCGTAAGCGCTCGAATTTGCGAGCGGCTTGCCGGGCCGTAGGGAATGCTGGAACCTTCTGGTAAACTGCCTCTACTCTAAAGCGGCGTACGGACGGTTGGGAAACGCAGCATTTTAGAGAATTTTTAGAAGTTATGCCAGATTCGGGTTTTTGTGGTCACACGGCGGGCACAGCGGGCTTGGCGGGCACAACGTAAGAGTTCACACGGTCACACGACGGGCGCAGCGGAAGAGTTCACACGGCGACCACGGCGAGCCACGGCGACCACGGCGGGAAGAGGGGGAAAGAGTTCGGCGTTCGGGGCTCGGAGTTCGGAGTTCGGAGGCGTCGTAGAACCGGGTCCGATCTTCCCCGAAGGTCGCGCTCACCCGGCGGGAAGACGGAATCATCCGCACAACACGCAGACGAACGCAGAAAAAGAATCCACGAAACCGGAGCTTGACATCGGCATCTCGCCCCCATGATGCCGCTCCGAACTCCGAACTCCGAACTCCGAACTCCGAACTCCGAACTCCGAACTCCGAACTCCGAACTCCGAACTCCGAACTCCGAACTCCG
>JAFBAP010000045.1 GCA_019247695.1 Verrucomicrobiota bacterium
TGGCCCGCCGGGTGGTCGAGCAGGAAAAAGGGGCGTTGCCGGCCGGGGTGAGCCTGGGCTGCCGGCTGCGCTTTCTGACCAACGGGCTGGTGCTGGGCAGCCGCCGCTTTGTCGAAGAACAGTTGAGCCGCTGGCGGGGCCCGGGCCAGCCGCCCGGGCCGGGCGCTGAGCCGGCGGGGGCGGCCGAAGGGGGCGGGGCGGAGTGGTTTGTGTGCTGGCGGGGCCGGGCCGTGCCGGCACGCGCCGCCCCGGGCTGAAGGGGGTAAGCGGGGCGGATGCCTTTGGACCGTTCGTGGATCGGCTGCCGGACCCCGTTGATACGAACGCTTTGCCGGCTTGGCGGCTGCTTTCTACTAACCTCGGCCTGGCTCGTCTAGACCGGGGCGGTCCCCTTTTGCCCGGTTCAGCCGAACTTCCGGCGCCATTTTGGGGTTTTCTCTCGAGAAACGGGCTTTATTGAGACTTAATCGATAAGGTCATGGTCATTTTTCCTCAGGATTTCTCGATAATCACATTTGTTAAAGCTCAATAAAGGGGAACGGGGCCGTTCGGGCGCCGCTGCGCCCGCGCGTCCGCGACGGTATTCAAGGCGGGCGGGGCCGTTCGCTGGTCGGCTCGCCCTGCCGCTGTTGCCTTAGCGGCGCCCTTCTCGGGACAGATCGCGCAGTGCCGGCCTCCCGCCGAGCGCTTCAGGGCCTGTCCCTGTCTCCTTGTCGTAAAAGGGCCTGTCCCTTTCCGGGGTTCAACCCGGCACGGGTGTCTCCTGAATGGGGGACAGGCCCTTTTACCCTCAATTCACACGTCACCCCCGCAGGGACAGATCTACTCCGATTCGGCACCCAACAGGGACAGGCCCGGATCGCATGCATGGGGGACAGGCCCGGATGGCAGTTCTCGCAAGCCGGCGATTGCCCGTCAGCGTCGAATCAGCGGACGCCTGCCCCAAGGGCACTATCGGAGCGGAACCGCGTTATCGATTTCGATGCCCCGGTGCGCCGAGCGAAGCGGCCCCGAGCTGCGGAATCCACCGTGCGCTCAGCGCCATTGGGGTCAGGCCCGTTCACCGCGGCACCATTCGGAACAGGTCCCAAAGACGCTACCCCCCACTGACGGTTTGTTTGCCGGGCGAATCGGTTTGTCCTGGTCTCCCCGCACAGTCCAGCTAGATAAAGATTCTGGATCGACGATATGGACGGACTCACCCAAGAAAAGTGCACCGCCTGCCGCCGCGACTCCCCGCGGGCCACCGAGGCGGAGATTCGCGAACTCAAGCCTAACATCCCCGCCTGGACACTGGTGGAGCGGGAAGGTATCCAGCAACTCGAGCGGGTGTTTCGCTTCCCGAATTTCGCCGAGGCGTTGGCCTTTACGAATCGCGTCGGCACGCTAGCCGAGGAAGAGGGGCATCATCCGGGCATCCTCACCGAGTGGGGCCGGGTGACCGTGACGCTCTGGACGCACAAGATTCGCGGGCTGCATCGCAACGACTTCGTCATGGCGGCAAAGGTTGATGCCCTGCAGAGGGACCGCGCTACGGAGCGGGGAGAAATGGCGACGGGATAAAGGCTTGTGCTGCACCTCTGCGGTCAGGCACGGTGTAACGCTTTACATTCAGGTTTCCGGCGTTGAAGGCGAACCTGCGCTAAATCAGGACAGCGGTTTGCCTTTCCCTTTCGACGGACGCCGGAAGATCTGGCGTTCGCGGCTCCTGCACGCTCTTGACGGCTGGCAAGGGTCCGAGGGCTACCCGAAAAGTCGGAAATGCCGGCGACCGTTGAGGCGTTGAAAGCCGACAGGGACAGGTCCATCATGGCTCAACCGATCACATCGGCTTTGCTGGAGAACCCTAACGGTGGTGGCATAGGGTTCCTCGGTGAAGCGGCCGGCATCTCAGTGCGCACAGCTTGTTCTGCTTCCGGCAACAAGCACGGCTGGCAGGTATGAGGATTGCCACTTTCAACGTCAACGGCATCAATGCTCGCCTGCCTAATTTGCTCCGCTGGCTTGACAGCAGCCAGCCGGACATCGCCTGCCTCCAGGAACTCAAGGCGCCCTCGGAAAAGTTCCCGCTGACGGCAATTCACGCGGCCGGCTATGGCGCCATCTGGCATGGCCAGAAAAGCTGGAACGGCGTCGCCCTCCTGGCCCGAGGCGCCGTACCCGAGGAGATCCGCCGGGGGCTGCCGGGTGATCCCGACAGTTCCCAGAGCCGCTACCTTGAAGGGGCAGTCAACGGCATTGTGATTGGGTGTCTCTACCTGCCGAATGGCAATCCGACGCCCGGTCCGAAATTCGAGTTCAAGCTACGCTGGTTCGAGCGGCTCAACGCCCACGCCGCCGAGCTGCTGGCCGCAGGCGGTCCGGTCGTGCTGGCCGGTGACTATAACGTTATGCCGACCGAACTCGACGTGTACAAGCCCGAGGACTGGCTCAACGACGCGCTCTTTCGCCCAGAGGTTCGCGAAGCCTATCGCCGGCTCGTCGCGCAGGGCTGGACTGACGCGTTGCGAGCGCTGCATCCCGGGAAGCGCATCTATACCTTCCGGGAGTATGCGTCGAACGCGTATGGTCGTGATGCCGGTCTGCGCATCGATCACCTGCTGCTCAGCCCCGAACTTGCGGGGCAGCTGAGAGGTGCCGGGGTCGATCGCCACGTGCGCGGGTGGGAAAAGGCCAGTGATCATGCCCCGACGTGAATCGAATTGGCCGCTGAGGGGGACAGGCCCGAGGCTTCCGCTAATGGCCGGCGCTAATCGAGTCCGGCACGGGTCAAATCCAATCCTCCTTTCTGCGCTCCAGGAGGGACTCCGAAGCGGGTACCACGTCCGTCTATGATTCAAACGAAAACACGGCGATGCAGGCCACCAAACCCAGACGGCCAGCCGTCACTTCTCAGCCCAGGTCTCGCAGGCCTTGCCTTCCACCTCCACGGGCAGGTCATTGAACAGTTGCCAGCACGCACCCAGCATGGCGGCGCGGACTATTTCCAAAACCGTTTGGGCCCCCTCCCGCGGACATTCGACCAGGATCTCGTCATGCACCGTCCCGATGATGCGCGCCTCAGGAGGAAGCTGAGCCGCCAGGGTCACCAGGGCATCTTTCAAACTGTCGGCGCACGAGCCTTGTACCACGTAATTCACCTCGGCCTGGAACCGCTCCCAATCCGAGGCACCCTCGCCAAGCAGCCGCCGGCGGCCGATAACGGTCCGACCTTCATTGGTTTTGGATCCCTTCGCCCGCGCCGATCGGTGCCAAGCCGCCAGGCCGCGGTAATGTTTGAAGAACTCACGCCGAATTTTGGCTGCCGCTGAGTCAGTGAGTTCCAGGCCATAGGTCGTCCGCGCATAACGGACCAGCCCCGCGGCACTTTGCCCATAGAGCAGGCCGAAATTGACCGCCTTAGCCAATTGCCGGTCAGCCTTGGTGACCTCGGCGACCGGCTTGTTCAGGACCGTCGCGGCCGTGAGGATGTGAAGGTCTTGACCGGCCCGGAAGGCCTGAAGCATGGTTTGATCTTCCGCAAACCACGCCGCCACTCGAAGCTCAATCTGGCTGTAATCGGCCACGGCCAAAACCCGGCCCGGATCGGTAGGTCCAAAGCAGCCGCGCAATGGGCCACGAACGATGTTTTGCAGGTTGGGATCCGAACTGGAGAAACGGCCGGTTTCAGTCCCCAAGGGTTTAAACGCGGCATGGATACGGCCGGCCGGCGTCATGGCTTCAAGCAGCGCGACGGCTTGGCGCCGGACGACCTCGGCGGCACGGTACGCCAGCACTACTTTGGCAGCCGGATGCGAGCAGGCTGTCAGCGTCTCTTCGTTCGTGTTCGATAGCTCAACACCGAGGGCCCCAAACGCGGTCCGGAGCTGCTTGGGTGAATCGAAATTGATTCCGATCCCCAAGTGTACCTTCAGTTCTGCTTCGTGACCTTTGCGCGTCGCTTCGGCTTGCGCGAGCACTTCGGCGAGCTTCTCCCGGCGAACGGGCATCCCCAGCGATTCCATGTCGACGACAACCGGCAGCAGAGCCATTTCCAATTCGAATGTTCTACCCAGGTCCGCCGACGAGAGGATCGCGCTGAGTTTTTCTTTGAGGGCATGCAGGTACGCGACGTCCCCAGCGGCATAGTCTACCTGCCCTTCGGTCAGAACCAGGCTGCCCCAATCACTCACGCCTAGAACCTTCGGGACGGTCACCCCCAGAAACCTCTCCAGCACGGGCCCGAGGGCGTTGCTTGCGCGCGGGTCCCCGTTGGAAAGCAGCTTAGCCGCGCTCCAGGTACAAAATACTCGCGGGAGCCGGACGGCGAGCTTTTGGAGGAGCCAGGCCGCATCAAAGTGGAGATTATGGCCGATGACTTCGCGGCCGGCAAAAAGCTTCGCCCAGTTCGCGGCATCGTAGCCGAGCGCCTGGAGGTCAAAGATGACGATCGGGCCGCTTGGCGCCATCACAGTCAAGAGCCGGATCTCGCCGCGGTAAGGGTCCAGCGCCTCGGCAGGCCGGTCGCCGTAGGTCTCCAGGTCGAGCGCCAGCGCGCCGGCCGCCTCCTGTAAGCGTGGCCAAACCCGTCTTAGGGCACCCAAGTCGCGGATAAACTCGAAAGCCCCCGGACAAGGCTGGGCCGGCAGGTTTGACGCATTGCTCCCCATCTTGCTCGACATATAAATGATCGTTTACAGTTCGATCATCAGCGCGGTGTGATCGGGACCGGCGCTCGCATTTGCGGCATTTCGGAAACGGTTTTTCCTGCACTCCGGTTTTTTCCATGAGCACACCGGACCGTGACCGCTGCCCTTTACCGACGCCGCAGTTCGGCGAATCACTGGTTACAGTTTCCACGATGAAGTACAACAGAATACGGCGCCAGCCAATCCACCTGCCATTATTGAAGAATCTTTTCTAACATTGCGATCTCTAACATTATGGGCACGGTTCGGCCGAGCGAGAAAGCTTTGGCCCGGAAACCGCTTTGCCGCCCCGGTTTAGAGCGGTGGAACCCGAGGAAAAACCGGGAGAGCGCCCGACCCCCCGAAACATTGCAGCCCCTACACCGGGCCGCCTTAAATTCCTAACACTCTCGTTTTCCGCGCTCAATTCTTCGCCCAACCGAATATTAAATTTCCTGCTGCGTCCAAACCGCTCAGAAGGTTAATTCATGGGAAAAATTCGGTTTGTTGAAGGGTCTGTAGAGGCAGGCAAGCAAACAGGATAATCGGGGGGCCAATTTGTCTCCCTTTGGAATGGCTGCCCCATTTCCACCAGGACAGCGGTGCCGTGGGGATAAGGTACCCTGGGCAGGAAAACAGCCGCGCCTTCGTACGTCGATTTACCTTTTACTTGGAGCCGTAAATGCCGCAGTTTCCTGAACTGTTCGTCTCGTCTCAGAGACAGGCAACCTCTGCGCTGAGGTTACCTTTTTTGCACCGCAGCCGGCCGGCCGAGCCCCATGCACCGGCCCAGCCTGCCCTGACACTTTGGGGACTGGTAAAGCCCCACGCAGCACGCTATCGCTGGTGGATTGCGCTTGCCCTGATTCTCAACGCCATTCCCGGTTTCGGCATCGCCTTTCAGACGTTTGTCCCCAAGTACCTGGTTGACGACGTACTCATTGCCCCCGACCTGGCATTCCGGACGCGCCTGGTGCGGCTGGGTTTTCTGTTGACCGGCTGGGTGGTGTCTGCGCTGGTCCTGCGGATGCTGGCCTGGTACGGAAGCTACCGGATTTTTACGCACGTGCGCGAGCGGATCGTCATGGAGCTGCGGGCCCGGTTTTTCCGCCACATCAACGCGTTGTGCTTACGCTTTCACCACCGGCAGTCCAGCGGCGAACTCTTCAGCTACGTGTTCGGCGCACCGGTGGCGGTCATCTCGGGCTTTTACCATACCCTGGTAATGAACGTGCCCAACGCACTCTGTACGTTCCTTCTTTCGACCGGTTGGATGCTTTTGTGGGACCGAGGGCTTACGGTCATTTTGCTGGGGCTGGTTGTCGCGACTGTTTGCGTCCTGCGCCGCAGCAGTTCGGACCTGCGGCAGCTCCACGAGGAGTTCCAGGCCATCGAAGGGGCGATTACGGGACGGGTGGCCGACATTTTTCGCGGCAATCGGGACGTGAAGATGTACGCCATCGAGGAAGCCATGTCGCGCGCCTTTGATCAAAGTGCGGACACACTGCGGCAGAAAACCTGCGAGCGTGATCTGAAGACCCACCGGGTCAACATGCGTCACGAGGTGGTTGGGGCAGCTTGTTTCGTCATCGTGACGGGCGTGGGCGTCTGGCGTTATTTTCAAGGTGGCTTGACGCCCGGCGAAATCCTCGCCTACCTGGGCGCTTACGGCATGCTGCAAGTGCCGGTAAGCTTGCTGTTTCAAATCGGGACCGCCTACGAGGGGGCGCAAGCCAGCCTGAAACGGCTGGCCGACCTGCTATACACCGAGACCAGCACGCCCGATCCGTCCCATGATCCCCAAGAGCCGCCGCCGAAAGAGAGCCTGGTACTAAGGCACGTTTCGTTTACCTACACCGACCAACCGGTCCTGCGAGATATCAACCTCCATATCCCCTTCGGCCAGCGGGTGGCCTTGGTCGGTCCCTCGGGCGTGGGTAAAAGCACGCTGGCCAAGCTTTTGCTGCGGCTTTACGACCCGGGCACCGGCTCAGTCTCGATGGGCGGGGTAGACCTGCGGGACTGCCGTGGTGCAGACATCCGTCGCCGTTATGGTGTGGTTCCGCAGGACCCCTACTTTTTCCATGCCTCCATTCGGCACAACCTGGCCATCGTCCATCCCGCCGCGGACGAAACCCGGATGCGCGAGGTGTGCGAACTGGCGAACGCATGGGAATTCATCCGCGAGCTCCCGCACCAACTCGACACGGTTATCGGCGAGGGTGGTTGCCGGCTTTCAGCGGGTCAGCGGCAACGTCTGGCCATCGCGCGCGCGTTGTTGCACGAGCCCGAATATTTCATCTTCGACGAGGCCACCAGCGCCCTGGACACCTTGAGCGAACGGTTGGTGCACGACGCGTTGGCGCGGGTCCTGGCCGGACGCACCGCGATCTTCATCGCCCACCGGCTTTCGACGATCAAGGACTGCGACCGCATCGTGGTGCTCCAGGACCACACGATCGTTCAGGATGGGCCGTTCAAGGAATTGCGGCATACCCCCGGCCTCTTCCGTCAAATGGTTGAGCAGGATCGGTTCTAGCGCAGGATCAGTCGCGCGTGGTCCCTCCGACTCCTTGCTGATGGCGAGGTGTGACGCCGAGGTTTTCCCGACAGCCTCACAAAAGGACCATGGGGCCCTTCCTGGGTGTACTTGTAGCGGACGAGCGTGCGACGTTTATCTTCGAGGGGATAGGATGGTGAAGGGTGAGTTTGTCGATTCGCCCATCCTGGCTGACAACTTCGAGGCGTTGGCCACAGCGGGAGACAATCTCCTAAAGGACACCGGCCTTGCGACGAAAGGTTAGGCTGTTTCCACAACGGTGTCCCGCCTGCCGACTGCTGCGGTGCTTGACCCTTGCAACTTGCGAAGTGGGTGCAGAGCCGTGGGCGGGCTGCCGTCGTAGCTTTTGCCTGGCCTGCCTGCGGCAGGGCCCGCGTCGGCTTGCTGTTTTATTACCGTCAGCGAATGACGGGTTCTAGTTGTTGTTCATTGGCCACTAAACCTGATATCACTTCTTTGATGGTCATGGGCCCGTATGCCGGAATCGCTAGAGTTCGAACACTATGAAGTTCTGAGAAAGCCGGATGGATCTCTGGCGGAGTTGGGGCGTGGCGCGATGGGCGTTACCTACAGGGCATTTGACAGAAGCCTGCGATGCGACGTCGCCCTCAAGGTGATCACGGCGAGTCTTCTGGAAAACAAAATCGCGGCCGAGCGCTTTGTGCGGGAGGCACGAGCCGCCGCCCAGTTGCGGCATCGCAATGTGGCGTCGGTTTTTCACCTCGGCCGGGCCGGCGACAGCTTCTTTTACGTGATGGAGTTTATCGAAGGCGAAACCGTAGAAGCCCTCGTGAGACGTAGAGGACCGCTTGATTGCCGGTTGGCCCTCGACATCGCCCAGCAGGTCGCATCCGCGTTGATCGCAGCGGAGAAGCAGCACCTCGTGCATCGAGACATCAAACCATCCAACCTGATGGTGGTGAGGGAAGACGACGATGAGATCCTCGTTAAAGTGATCGACTTCGGCCTGGTGAAATCAGCGGCGATGGGGTCGTCCGGCAGCGGGGTGCTTACGATCGAGGGATTCGTCGGCACGCCCTACTTTGCGAGCCCGGAGCAACTCGAGCACCAACCGGAGGATATTCGCTCGGACATTTATTCGTTAGGGGTGACGCTCTGGTATATGCTGGCCGGCAAGCCGACCTTCACCGGTTCGGTTGCAAGCGTGATCGCGCAGCACCTCGAAAAGCCGCCGCCGTTTCACTCCCTCGCCATCCTGCCGGGGGGAGTGATCGCGGTGCTGCGGGGCATGCTGGAGAAGGATCGAACGAGGCGGATTCAGACGCCGTCTCTCCTGCGTGCTGACTTGAGGGCTTGCCTCGAGCGGTTGCGCCTGCCGCCGGATTTGGCGCCGTTGCCCGGAACGAACGGGAACGGATTGCAGACGATGACGCTTGAGGGCGCCTCCGCTCCTGCGCTACTGCCGGGAACCGGGTTTGTATTAGAGGAACGTTACCGGTTGATTGAGGACCTTAACCCGGATGATCCGGGCCGGATATTCTGCGCTGAAGACGTTGTTTCCAAAGGGCGTGTGAGCGTCCGACTCGTCTACGGGGAACCGGCCGTCGTCGCGCAGGCTGAAGAAGAGGTGAACCGGGTAAGGGCGGTACCCCATCCGAATTTGGTGCGGGTCCACGCCGTGTACCGCGAGACGGGTTTCAGCTGTGTGGTTTGCGAATGGCTCGATGGGTTTGCGCTTACCGACGTCCTAGAGGTCCGGCAGGCTATAACCCTCTGCGAGACGCTCCTCATTCTGGAACAAATCGTGCCGGCCTTCGACCACGTATCCGCGGCAGGCCTGAGGCTGGATCTGAACCTGCAGGACGTCCTCCTGCATTTCCCCACAGGACTGGGAAACCCGACGGAAATCAACGCCCTTATGGGCCGCCCATTCACTGAGTGGCCGGCTTTCGTGGTGAAACTGAATGCGCTTGGCAGAATCAAGGCTCTCGACCCTGGAGAGCCCGGTACGGGTCGGGGCGAAAACATGACGCCGCCAAGCGATAAGCAACCAAGCGTAGTTTCGTTGGGTATTCTTACGTACGCAATGCTCGGAGGCAGACCGGGGGGCTTTGTGCCTCTGCCGGGTTTGACCTCGGCCGGGAACGAAGTCATCCGCCGATGCCTGGCGTCGGCATCCCACTATGCGACCGCGCAGGCCTTTTACGAAGCGCTAAGCGCAACCGATACGCCGGCCCGCAGCCGGGCGCATTCGCCCGAGTTTAGCCGGCCACCCCAACCGACTCGGCCGCTGCCGCTGCGTCCTGAAGCCGTTACGGCAACCTCGCGCGCACCAATTGCGCCCGAACGGGCGCGGCCCGGTTCGGCCGCGGAAGGCAATCCGACGGTAAAGCGTAACGTGCCGCTGATTCTCGCTGTCGTTGTCTGCACAGGCATGTTGTTATTGCTCGGCGGCGCGTGGCTCTGGCTGGCAGGTTCCAAGCCCACCGCCAAAAATGCAGTCATGGCGCCGCCCACCCTGTTCTCCGGGCCGGTCGCCACGGCGGTTTCGCTGCTGCCGCTGAAAGCGGGCCGGCCGTGGGTTAACAGCCTCGAAATGCGCTTCGTGCCGCTGGACAATATTCAGATGGCCGTCTGGCCGACGCGGGTACGTGATTTCCAGGCTTTCGTTCAGGCCACCGGCTACGACGCGATGGGCGGCATGTCGTCCGTCATCGTCCGGGATGGATTCAGACTAGCCACGATGGGTTGGAAGAATCCCGGTTTCGTCCAAACAGCCGACCATCCGGTTGTCGGGGTCAGTTGGGAGGATGCGAATCAATTCTGCGCCTGGCTTACCCAAAAAGAGCGCCAGGCGGGTCTGCTGGGCGCCGCGGACCGTTATCGATTGCCCACCGACCGCGAGTGGAGTGCTGCCGTTGGGCTTGCGAACGAACCGGGAGCCGTACCGGAAGATCGGGACGGAAAGGTCAAAGGACTTTATCCCTGGGGTCGCACCTTCCCTCCGCCGCCCGGCGCCGGCAACTATGCGGGTGCCGAATCGAGCGCCGGTGCGCCGGAAAGCTGGACGGTGATAAGCGGGTACCGCGATCCCTTCCCGCGAACAGCGCCCGTGTCCGCCTTGACGCCAAACCCGCGCGGTTTATGCAGCGTGGGAGGCAACGTTTGGGAATGGTGTCTGGACAGATTCAACGCCGTCCTGCCTTGGCGTACCCTGCGGGGCGCATCCTGGGCGACTTCGCGTGCCGAGGAAATGCTCTCGTCGAGCCGACGAGGTTACAATCCCTACTTTCGCAGCGACGACGTCGGCTTCCGGTGCGTCATCGCCGCCGACGGAGGCCAACCATGAAGCTGCTCAAATTTAATCTCATTTTTATCCCGTTGCTGGCCATCTCTCTCATCGCAATCGCCCATATTGCGCGGGCCCTGCTGTTCGAAGAATCCCGCCAGCACGTGATCCAAAATGCCCGGATCATCATGGAAGCCTCGCTTTCCAGTCGTACGTACACCACCAAGCAGGTCGCCCCTTTACTACAACAGAAGGATTTCAAGGTTCAAAGCGCGATGTCCGAGTTGAGGAAAACCGTCGAGCAAATTCCGGCCACTCCCGATCCGTCCCCGGTGAAAGATCCGCGGGCAAAAGATCGCAGGAATCCTGCGCTCGGACAGCAGCGGGCGCTCGACTTCCAGCAGCAGATCCTGCAGTGGGTAAAGGACAGGTCAGAACAACTTACCGACGCCGACTTCCCGCCCCAATCGGTGCCGGCGTTTGCGGCCACGGAGATTTTTGGCTACCTGCGGGAGAAATTCCCGGATTACTTCTATAAGGAGGCAACCCTTAATCCGACCAATCCGCGCGACCGTGCGACGGATTGGGAAAGCGACGTGGTGAACCATTTTCGCAGCGGCCAGGCAGAGGTGGAGTTCATCGGCACGCGCGAGACGTCCACGACGGGCAAGTCGCTTTTCCTGGCACGACCGATAAAGGTTGATAACGTCACTTGCCTCGCGTGTCACAGCACCCCCGACAAGGCGCCGCCGTCCATGATCAAACTGTACGGCTCAGATAATGGTTTTAATTGGAAACTTAATGACATCATCGGGGCCCAAATCGTTTCCGTGCCGCTGGCGCTTCCACTGGACATGGCCGAGAAAGGGTTCCAAACCCTTCTTGTCTGGCTTGGGGGTGCCTTTGGCGGCCTTCTTATCGGCGCAAACCTTGGAGTGATTCTCGCCACCCGAAGCCGGCGCGAGGCGGAGCGCGCCGGCAAGCCTTTAACCACTTCCCCTCACTCGTAAGCGCATACGCCGGAAAGGCGCGGCCCCGGGCGCTGCTCCTACTCCGCCTGTACGCGGGGTCGATGGGGCTGCCCCGTCACGCCGGCGACCCCAAAGTACCAGTAACCTACGCCGTAATGCCTCACCAGCACACGAAGCCGCCGTCGACGACCAGGTCAATGCCCGTGCAGAAGGACGCCGCCGGGCTTGAGAGGAAAACGGCGGGCCCGACCAACTCGTCGACCGTCGCCATGCGGCCCATCGGCGTGTCGGCCTCAAACTGCTTGACCTGCTCGGCCACCTCGGGGCGAATATTCATCGGCGTGGCCGTGTAGCCCGGGCTGATGGAGTTGACCCGCAGGCCCCGGTCGCTCCATTCCATGGCCAAACTCTTGGTCAGGTGGATCACCCCGGCTTTAGAGGTGTTGTAATGGGCTTGCAGGAGCCCCCGGTTGACGATGATGCCCGACATGGAGGCGATGTTCACAATCGAGCCCTGTTTGCGCGGCAGCATGACCCGGGCTTCTACCTGGCAGGACAGGAAAATGCCGGTAAGATTTATGTCCAGCATCCGTTGCCATTGCTCCAGCGGCAATTGTTCGGCCGGCGCGGCGTTGGCGATGCCCGCGCAATTCAGGGCCACCGACAACGGCCCCAGCCCCCGTTCGACGGCTTCCACGGCCCGCTGCAGGTCGGTCGCCTGGGTAACGTCACCGGTAAGGGCGAGGGCGTTGCGGCCCAGCCCTTTGATCCGGTCGACCGTGCCTGCCAACCCCTTGCTGGCGGGCAGGTCAAAACAGCCCACCGAAGCGCCCGCTTCGGCGAGGCCCACGGCTATGCGCTGGCCGATGCCGCTGCCCGCACCGGTCACAAAGGCCGTTTTTCCTTCTAAGCTGAATAGGTTCATAAGTTTGAGCAAAACGATTGGGTTGGGAAGGTGGCGTGATTTGACACACGTTGAGGGGGGCCCCGCGGCTTTCAGGCGGTGGCCCGTTCCATGATGGCGAGGTTCGTGGCTTCCCCGCGCGGCAAAACGCCCTGTGAGCGGCCCCGGGCCAGCACCATCACCCGGTGCGACAAGCCCATGACTTCTTCCAGGTCCGAGCTGACCACGATGACGGCCATGCCCTCCCGGGCCAGCCCGGCGATGGTTTCGTAAATGGCGGCTCGCGCGCCCATATCAATGCCGCGGGTGGGTTCGTCCAGCATGAAAACCTTGGGCGAGCGGGAAATCCACCGGGCGATGATGGCTTTTTGCTGGTTACCGCCGGACAGAAACCGAACCGCCTGGTTGGCCCTACCTTTCACGCCGAGTCGCTTTATCGCATCAGCGGCAAAGGCGGCGACTTTGGCCGGCATCAGCCAGCCGTTGGGGGCCAACCGGTCGAAGTTGCCCAGCGCCAGGTTGCTGGCCACGGTGTGGTCCAGCACCACCCCTTGGCCTTTGCGGTCTTCGGGCACCAGGACCACGCCGGCTTTGATCGCGTTCTCGGGCGCTTTGAATTTAACCGGCTGCCCATCGATGAAGACCGAACCGGAGGCCAGCGGGTCCGCGCCGGCAATCGCCCGGACCAGTTCGGTGCGGCCTGCTCCCACGATGCCCGCAATCCCAAAGATCTCCCCGGCCCGCACCGAAAAGCTCACGTCCCGGAAGGCGCCGTTGGCACCGGTCAGGCTCTCCACCCGCAACACTTCCTTGCCGGCCGGTTCCTCGAGTATTGGAAAGATGCGGTCGACGTTGCGGCCGACCATGTTCTCCAGCAGCACATTGACCGGCACCTTCGCAGAAGCGTGCGTGGCCACCAGCCGGCCATCGCGCAGCACCACGACGCGATCGGCGATGCGCGCGATCTCCTCCAGCCGGTGGCTGATGTAGATGAAACTGACCCCCTGTTTGCGCAGCTGATCGATCTGCGCAAAAAGCCGGTCGGTTTCCTCGCCGCCCAGCGCCGCAGTGGGCTCATCCAGGATCAGGAGCCGGGCTTTGAGCGTCAGGGCTTTGGCGATTTCGACCTGCTGCTGGGCGGCGACCCTCAAGGTTCGAACCAGGGTCGTCGGCGCAATGTCCAGACCCAGCCGGTGGAGCTGCTCGGCCGCGCGCCGGTTCATGGCATCGCGGTCGATGCGGCCGCCTTTCATCAGCGGCCGGCCCACAAAGACGTTTTCAGCAATCGACAGGTCAGGCAGGAGCCGCATTTCCTGGTGAATGAGCACCACGCCGGCCTCGATGGCGTCGCCGGGCCGGGTGGGTGCGTAGGGTTTGCCCTCCCAGGTCATGGTGCCCTTGGATGGCGGAAAGAGCCCCGCGATGATCGAGGACATCGTCGACTTGCCGGCCCCGTTCTCGCCCAGTAAAGCCACCAGCTCGCCTTCGTACACGTCCAGGTCGATGCCGGACAGCACCACGTTGGTATCGAAACTCTTTCCGATCCCGCGCAGGGTTAACCTCGGCACCCGGCCCCGGTTGGAGGGGGCGGGCGCATCGCTTGAAACCGCGTCGGTGCTGGGTGGTGCGCTCATCCGGCGTCGCTCCCTGGTGGCTTCGTTGCTTACGGGTGCTGGTTGATGAAGGGGGCCACGTTTTCTTTCGTGGTCAGCACCGCCTCTTGCAGCTGTTCTTTGGGCAACTGCTTGCCGTCGGCCAGCTCCAGGGCCGAATCCAGCGCCAGCTTGCCCATGTACTGGGTCTTCTGGGTCATGGTCGCATCCAAGGTCCCGTCCTGCACCGCCTTCAGGCCCGCCACGTCGCCATCAAAACCGAAGATCCAGACCTTGTGGCCCACGTTGGCCACCTTGACCGCGTGCGCCGCCCCCAAGGCCAGCGCGTCCGCCCGGCCGAAAAAGGCGTTGATGTCGGGGTAACGCTGCAGCATGTCCTGGGCGATCGCAAAACCCTCGTCCTGCATCCACATTTTGGTCGGTTGTTTGGCTACCACCTTGATGCCGGGACAATTGGCCATGGCCTCATTGAAACCCTTGTCGCGGTCCAGTTCGGGCGTGGTGCCCAACTGCCCCTGAATAATGGCCAGGTTGCCCTTGCCGCCCATGACCTTGCAGGCGTATTCGCCCAAGGTCCGGGCCGCCGTCACGCTGTCGGTGGCGATGAAGGTGTCGCCCGGGGCGTCGGGGGCATTGCGGTCGACGTTGACGACAGGGATGTTGGCCTTCCTGGCCGCCTTGACCGGCACGCCGGCCGCGGTGGCGCCGGCCGGGATGTAGATCAGGGCGCTGACCCCGCGGGTGATAAGGTCTTGCATCTGGTCGACCTGGGTGGCCGCGTCGCCTTTGGCGTCGGCCACGATGAGCTTGACGCCCTTGGCTCTGGCTTCGGCGTCGACCGACTGTTTGATCTGGTTAAAAAAGTCGGCCTGCAGGTTGGCGACCGCCAGACCGACCGTTTTGCCGCCCTGGGCCAACGTGGGCCAGGGGCTTAGCAGCATGCTTAGAGCAGTGAGGGTGGCGGTAAGGGAACGATTCCGGAGGAACATGTTGGTATGGTGGTTATCTTGGGTTTGCCTGGTTGTTGTCTTAAAAGTGAATTGGAGGTGAAACTTTGGGCTTGGCCGAATGGATGATGCCCGGCCATGCATTTAGGCGCTGGTCAGGCGCCCCGGCGCCGCAGGGTATCGGAGCTGACTGCCAGGGCGATGACTACGCCGATGACCACCTGTTGGATGAAGGGGGAAACGCCGGTGAGGTTCAGCCCGTTATGCAGCACCCCGATGATCAAGACGCCCACCACCGTGCCGCCGATGCCGCCCACCCCGCCGCTCAAGCTCGCCCCGCCGATCACCACCGCTGCGATGGCGTCCAGCTCGTAACCCAGCCCGGCGCTGGGCTGGCTTGAATCCAGCCGGCTGGCCAGCACGATGCTCGCCAGGCCCGAAAGCAGCCCGCTGGCCACGTAGACCCAGGTGGTCATCTGCCGCACGCGGATGCCGGCCAGGCGCGCCACTTCGCCGCTGCCGCCGATGGCGTACAGGGCGCGGCCGGCCGCCCGGTAGCGCAGGAACACCCAGCCGGCGATGACCAGCACGATGGCCAGGGCCACCGTCAGCGATAGAAACCCGAAATAGCGGCGCGTGGCAAAGCTGTCGAACCAGTCGGGGTAACCGACGATCTGGCGGCCGTCGGTGATGATGTTGGCCAGGCCGCGGGCGATCGTCATCATGCTTAACGTGGCGATGAATGCCGGCAGCCTGGCCCGCGTGCAGAGCAGGCCGTTTCCCCACCCGCACAGGGCGCCAACCAAAAGAGCGATTACGACCGCGAGGCCCAGCGGCAGGTTCCAGTCATGGCTGAGCCAGCCCAGGATCATCATGGAAAAGGCCAGCACCGAGCCGACAGAAAGATCAATGCCCCCAATGATGATCACCAGCGTCATGCCGATCGACAGGATGCCGAGCACGGTGATCTGGTCCAGCACGTTGAGCAGGTTGCGAAACGAGAGGAAGGCGCCGGTGGTGAGCGAAAAGACGATGCACAGCGCCACCAAGCCGATGAGCGGGCCCTGCACGCCGATGAGTTTGCTGGCCCAGGAGGTCTCGCGCCGCGCGGCCGGTGCCGGTGCCGGTGCTGCCGGCTGGGCCGCGGCGCCTTGGTTGGTGGTCTGGGGAGTGGCCATATCGAATTCTATCCTTCAGCTGCGTTAACGTTTCGCCAAAAGCTTCCGGGCGGTGGCGGCCAGCCCCGGGCCGTCCAGGCCGTAATGGCGGAAAATCTCGTCCTGACTGCCGGTGACCGTGTGGTCATCCGGGAACCCCATAATCTTAAACCGGGTGTGAATGCCCTCCTGCAGCAGCAAGGCCGCGCAGGCCTCGCCCAAGCCGCCGCTGACGCTGTGCTCCTCCGCCGTGATGACCCCGCCCGTTTCGGTTGCCGCCCGGCGCACCGCCTCATAATCCAGCGGCTTAAGCGTGTGCAGGCTCAAGACCCGGCACTCCACACCCTCTTTGGCCAGCAATTCCGCCGCCTCAAAAGCCGGCGCCACCGTTTCCCCGCAGGCCAGAAAACTCAGGTCCCGGCCTTGCCGGATCAACGACGCTTTGCCCAGCGCAAAACCCGCGTCCACCCGCGGCAGGTGCGGCATGCGTTTCTTGCCAAAGCGCAGGTACACCGGCGCGGGCAACTGCGCGGCCGCCCGCACCGCCTCCCGGCTCTCGAAGCCGTCGGCCGGCGCCACGATTGTCACGTTGTGGATGGCGCGCAACACCGCGTAGTCGTGCAAGGAATGGTGGGTAGTTCCCAGGGCCCCATAGCTGACCCCCGCGCTGATGCCCACCACCTTGACCGGCCGGTCGGAGTAGCACAGGTCATTCTTGATCTGCTCCAGCGCCCGCGCCGTCAGAAAGCAGGCCGGCGAGACCGCAAAGACCGTCTTGCCCGCCGCGGCCAACCCCGCCGCCACCCCCACCAGGTTCTGCTCGGCAATGCCCACCTCCACGATCTGGCCCGGCACGGCTTTGGCAAAGGGGGCCAGCTTGGCCGAGCCCCGCGAATCGCTGGTCACCACCAACAAATCCGGGTTCTGGCGCGCCAACTCCAAGAGCGTGGCGCTAAAGACTTCCAAATTCGCTTGCGCTGGTTCCATTTTAAGCCAACGCCGCTTGCGCCGCCTCCAGTTCGCTCATCGCGCGGTTAAACTCCTCCTCGTTGGGCACCCCGTGGTGCCACTTGGCCACGTTTTCCATGAAGCTCACCCCTTTGCCTTTGCGCGTCTTGGCCAACACCACGCTGGGCTTGCCCGGCCGGAAGGGCACTGCCTCGAAGGTGCGCACCAACTCGCCGATGTCGTTGCCGTTGCAGCGCTGCACCCCAAAGCCGAAGGCCGCAAATTTCTCGTCCAGGGGCGACAACTGGCAGACGTCCTCGGTTGAACCGGTGATCTGCAGGCCGTTGCGGTCGACGATGGCCACAAGGTTATCCAAGCGGTAGTGGGCCGCCGTCATGGCCGCCTCCCAGTTGGAGCCCTCGGCCAGCTCGCCGTCCCCGAGCAGGCAAAAGACCCGGTAGTCCTTCCGGTCCATCTTGCCGGCCAGAGCCAGGCCGACGGCCACGGCCAGCCCGTGGCCCAGCGCCCCCGTGTTCTGTTCCACCCCGTAGACCTCACGGGTGGGGTGGCCGATGTAGTGGGAGCCGTAGCGGTTCAAGGTCTCGAGGTCTTTTTCGGGGAAGAAGCCGCGGTCGGCCAGCACGACGAAGAGCGCCTCGGCGCAGTGGCCTTTGCTCTGGATGAAGTGGTCGTGGTCGGGCCCCTTGAAAGTCTCGGGGCCCACCCGCAGGATGCGGTTGTAGAGCACGTTGAGGATATCCAGGCAGGAGAGGTCGCCGCCGGTGTGGCCGGCCTTGGCCGTGCGGATGAGCCGCAGCAGGGCCTGGCGGTACTGCACCGATCTACGTTGGAGGTCGCGTTCGCTCAGCATGGCGTCTTATTTCAAGGGGAGATGATCGAACCGGGCCGCAACCTGAACGAAAGCCTATCTGAATAAAAATTCATTCAAGGTTACCTAATGACATGGTAGAATCGGGTCGGGTTTCCTGTCAAGGGCGAGCCCCAAAAAACCTCCAGTAACTTTTGTTAGCTGCTCGTACCTGCGTTTGCTTCAGGCCGGCCGGTCCTTCACGACCTGATCAGGGTGCCCCGTTTCCGTGACTCAGGGCCGCGAGCCGTCCGCGGCGGGGTGCCTTTCTACCGGGGCGACAACCTCTCTTCGCACGACGAATTCAGCTCCCGGCTTCCGCGGCCAGGGCTTTGGCAGGTTGCGCCTTAACCAACCGTTGAGCCGTGAATTGGTCCGTGACGAGCGTGTTAACCCACCGCCCGCGCAAGGCGCCCAGGATGGCCGGAAACTTTCTTTTGCCACCGCAGAGCGCGACCGACCGCGGCACCCGGCGCAGGCGTTCCAGGTCGATGCCGATGACCCGCCCGTCAAAAGCGCCTTTCACCGGGCGGCCGTCGGCGTCATAAAAGCGCAGGCAGATGTCTCCGACGGCGCCGTTCTTTTGCAAGGCTTCCAATTCCTCTCGAGCAAGAGCGTTGCCGCTGCTGGCCACCAACGCCGAGGGTTCGAGCGCACCCACGCCCACCAGCGCGAGGCTTACCTTGTCGAAGAACGCGACCGTCTCGCTCACGTAAGGGTCTTGCGCCAGCGCCTTAGCCGCGCTGGCGGAGCCCACAAGGCCCGGCACAGGCAGGAACCGGGCTTCGCCGTGTACCAGGCTGGCCAGGCGAATGGCCAGGCGACTGGCGTGCTGCTCCGCCGCCGGGTTACCCAGCCCGCCCAACATTTGCACCACCAGACAGTTTTCGACTTTCCGGGGCGGGTGCATATGGTCAACCATCGCCAGGAGGGACGCGCTCCAGGACGAGATGCCGATCACCTCGCCGGATTTGAGCGTGGATTCGAGGAATTGGGCCGCGGCGGATCCGATGGCGGTGAGAACGGGCTCCTCTGAATCGCGCACGGCGTCGCCGATCACCGCCTGGCTCAACCCAAATCTTGCCTCGAGTAAGCCTTCCAGGTCGGCGAACGCCCCCGGCGGTGTCACCACGGTGGTTCGCACAATGCCGTGTTCCTGCGCTTTTTTTAACAGGCGCGACACCGCGACCTGCGTAATCCCGAGCCGCTGGGCCACCTCGGTCTGCGTCAGCCCCTCTTCATGGTAGAGGCGGGCCGCCCGAGTCATCAGCCGGAGGTCTGGTGCGTGGTGAATCATGCCAGTATAATGCCCCGGCACCTTGCCATTCGCCACCGCCGGCGCTTAACGGCGGGTCCGGCGTGAATGCCCGGGCGAACCGGGACGCTTTTGCGAAGGGTTCGCGTTTGCTTCATTGGGCGAGCCCGTACGCCTTCACGGAGGCCACCGCGCGATTCCAACGGCCTACGAGCCGGTCTCGTTCGCTTGCCTCGAGCCTTGGCTGAAACGGGTCATGCGGGGCCGCCACTCCGGCGACCTCCGCAGTCGAGGACCAAAACCCACAGCCGAGCCCGGCGGCAAACGCCGCGCCGAGACCCGACAGTTCGGCCGTTTGGCTGCGCAACACCGGCCGATCCAGCACGTCGGCCTGAAACTGCATCAGCCAGTCGTTCTTGCTCGCACCGCCATCGGCCAAAAGGGCTTCCGGCCGTGCGCCGGCCGCGTGTTCCATCGCGTCGAACACGTCTTTAACCTGATAAGCGATCGCCTCCAGGGCAGCGCGCACCACGTGTTCCTTGCGCGTGCCAAATGACAACCCCACAACGGCCCCGCGCGCCTTTTCGTCCCAGTGAGGCGCGCCCAGACCGGCCAGGGCGGGCACAAAATAGACGCCGCCGTTGCCGTCCAGTTCGGTCGCGCGTTTCACGGCGGGCTCCAGGTCTTCCGAGCCGATGAGCGTCAGCACCCAAGAGAGGCCGGAGCCAGTCGCGGTGATGTTGCCTTCGTAAGCGTATTGCACTTGGTCGAACTTCCAGGCAATCGTACTGGAAACGCCCTTGTCGCGGCTATGCGGGCCGCCTGCGAGGGTCATGAGCGATGAGCCCGTACCATAGGTGGCCTTGACCTTGCCCTTTTCCAGGACGCCGTGTCCGAGAAGCGCGGCGTGAGAATCGCCCAAGATGCCGCATACCGGGATCGCCTGGCCAGCCCCCAGAATCGCATTGCCCAGCGGCTCGTTGGAGGCAACCAACTCCGGGAGGGAGGACGACGGCACCCCAAACAAGGCCAGCAATTCGGGGTCCCACGCACCCGTCGTAAGGTTAAATAGTTGGGTTCGTGAAGCGTTGCTGTAATCGGTGACAAACCGTTTGCCGCCGGTGAGCTTCCACACGAGCCAGGCATCCACGGTGCCCAGGCAAAGGTCACCCGTTTGCGCCAGCTTGCGGAGGTCAGGACGATTTTCCAGCAGCCACTGAACCTTGCTTGAGGGAAACAGGGGATCGACCTGAAGGCCGGTTTTGGCTCGAATCGTTTCCTCCACGCCTTGCTGCTGCCGGAGTGCTTGGCAAATGCCGGCGCTGCGGCGGCACTGCCAGACGATGCAGGGAGCGGCAGGCTCGCCCGTCGCCCGGTTCCAAGCCACGAGCGTTTCCCGCTGGTTGGAGATGCCGAGCGCGACGGCCTCATGCCCGCCGCTTTGGGCCATGCAACCCTGCAGGGCTTGGCGGGCGGCGTCCCAGACAGCTTCGGCCGACTGTTCAACCCAGCCGCTTCGGGGGAAGTCGATGGCAAGGGGAACGGAACTGCGGGCCAGTACATTGGCCTGACGATCAACCAGGATCGCCTTGACGTTGGTAGTCCCGGCGTCCAGCGCCAGAATGGCTTTCATAGAAAGAAGGTTGGGCGCCTGCGTCGAACGCGCCCAAAGCAGGAAACGGATTCTTCAGGCGGACAGGCTGTAATTTCAGGTAGGGAACTGATCAGGTAGGGAACTGATTACAGGGTAAACAAATATGCCGGTGCATAATTATGCGCCCGGCGTTACAATTTGCGCCAAACCCACTAAATCGCGAACCGGCCGGCCTTGTCAAGGGTAACCGGTGCGCCGCCGGCGTTTCCGCCCCGGCCTGAAGGGGGTTTGGTTGAGCCCGGTTGACCAAACCGGTCAGTCGCGAGGCTTGGGATTGCGGAGCCACGGCCTGCACCGTGGCAAACGCCACCCTCCGGGCGACTTTACGGATCAATCAATTCAAAAAGGCACTTGACGTGAACAGAATCGTGTACTCAGGGTTAGCGGCAGTGATCATCGGGCTGAGCAGCCGGGCTTTTTGCGTGCCGAAGGGCTCATACGGCCCGGGTTCTACCCGAGCTCCGACTCGCCCAGCTTCCAGGACACCGGCGTGACCCATCTCACCCCAAAACCGCCCGCCCTGACGGCCGGCGATTCCGGCCGCCAACCTCGTTTAACTTCCTCATCCCCAAACCCAACCCACGCTCATCATGCCTAACGCAAAAACGAACGGCGAGGCCGCTCGCCGCAATGGCGGCTTCGGCGGTTTCCGCTGGACGACCGATCCGACCTTTTACCCGACAGCCCGATCGGCCATGGAAGCCTCGGCTGAGAAGCTGGCCTACGTGGCGGCCCTCGCACCGGACCAGAAGTCCCGTCCGGATGCCTTGTTGGTGGTTGACGTTGATCCCGCCTCAGCGACGTACAGCCAGGTTGTCGGCCGGCTCGATTTACCCGACATCGGCGACGAATTGCATCACTTCGGCTGGAACGCTTGCAGCACCGCTCTGTGCCCGTACGCTCCGCACCCACACGTCGAGCGACGTTACCTGGTGCTGCCCGGGCTGCGCTCTTCGCGCATCCACATCGTGGACACCAAGCCCGATCCGCGCCATTTGACGATCGTCAAGACGATCGAGCCGGGCGAGTTGCACCGAAAAACCGGTTACTCCCGGCCACACACCGTCCATTGCGGGCCCGAAGGGCTTTACGTCAGCGCACTGGGGGCACCGGACGGCGGGGGACCCGGGGGCATCTTCCTGTTGGACCATCTCACCTTCGACGTGCTGGGGCGTTGGGAGGTCGACCGCGGGCCGCAGGAGTTGGCCTATGATTTTTGGTGGCACCTGGGCCATGACGCCTTGCTCTCAAGCGAATGGGGAACCCCGAACAAGATTGAAGCGGGGCTCGATCCGGCCCACCTGCTGGCGAGCGGTTACGGCCACCAATTGCATGTGTGGAACCTGCGCAAGCGCAAGCACAAACAGGCCATTGACCTTGGCAAGGAACACCAAATGGTCTTGGAACTGCGTCCGTCGCACGATCCTACGCGCACCTTCGGTTTCGCGGGTGTGGTGATTTCGTTAAAAGACCTTTCTGCCTCCATCTGGCTCTGGTACCGGGATCACGGCACATGGGCGGCGAAGAAAGTAATCGAGATTCCCGCCGAACCCGCTGAACCCGACGCGTTGCCGCCGTTGCTGAAAGGCTTCAAGGCCGTGCCGCCTTTGGTGACCGACATCAGTTTGTCCTTGGACGACCGTTGGCTTTACGTCTCCTGCTGGGGAACGGGAGAGTTGCGCCGGTACGACGTCGCCGTCCCTGATCGGCCAAAGCTAACCGGGGTGATCCAGTTGGGCGGCATCGTTAGGAAAGCGGCGCATCCGGGCCGGCCGCAGGAGCCCCTCAACGGCGGCCCGCAAATGGTCGAGGTGAGCCGCGACGGCAGGCGCGTCTACCTCACGAATTCGCTTTACCAGTCCTGGGACGAGCAGTTTTACCCGGAGGGCATTCGAACCTGGTTCGTCAAAGCGGAAGCGCCTGATGATGGGGCACTGCGTTTAGACCCGAGCTTCCTGGTGACAAGCCCGGAGCACCGGTTACATCAGGTGCGGTTGGAAGGCGGCGACAGCTCGTCCGATTCGTATTGCTACCCGTCGTGATTACAGGCCCCCCGTATGGACAATGATCCCTGGCCTTGGGTAACGCTGGCGTTGTTAGGAGCCTGGCATGGTTTGAACCCGGCGATGGGCTGGCTGTTCGGAGTTGCCCTCGGCCTGCAGAAGCGCTCGCGCCTGGCCGTTCTTGCAGCCCTGGGGCCGATTGCCCTGGGGCATGGCCTCGCGATCATCCTGGCGGTGCTGCTCGTCGCGGCGTTCGGCTGGGCCGTTCCGTTCAACTGGGTGCGCGGCCTCGCCGCCCTGACGCTGGCCGGGTTTGGTCTGATGCGGCTATGGCGGAACCGGCCCCCGAAGTGGGTCGGCATGCAGGTCAGCTTCTGGGACCTGACCAGGTGGTCGGCGTTGATGTCAACCGCCCACGGTGCCGGCCTGATGCTGGTGCCCGTGCTTCTGGGATTTCGGAGCACTTTCTGCCGAACGGGCGGACTATGGGCCGGCCCTTCGGGATCCTTCATCTCCAGCCCGGGGCATGCGGCCCTCGCGGTAGCCGTTCACACGGCAGCGCACCTGCTGGTGTGCGGAGCGGCCGCCTGGTGCGTATACAATTTCGTGGGCTTAAGCGTCCTGCGCCGATCCTGGTTCAACGTTGATTTTGTTTGGTCCTTGAGCCTTTTGGCAGCCGGGATCCTGCTGGCGCTTGGGCATGCCACCTCATGAGGGCACGGCGTTTGAAGGGTTTACCTGCGACGTTTACCGTCCTCAGCCACCCGCCGGCTTCCGGATCCGGTTGGCCGTACACGCGCATGTTCGACCGGCTCGACCGTGGTAAGGAGCGCTCTGAATTTGTCCCACTTGGCCCGGGAGCTAATACCACTCCGCTAGTTATCTCGGTAGAATGTCGATTCAGGGTGCGCCGGCACCGGAGGATGCTCTGTAGCCGGCTGAATCGGTCTTATACCATATAGACGATTATCCCGGTAACATTTCGACCGGATTTCAGCCCCGAAGGGGCGCTAGAACATAGCCCAGGGTTTCACCCTGGGAAACCGTCAAATCACGACCGAACCCTGAAGGGGCGGCAGCACCCGACAGCAACGCCTTCTGCCGCCCCTTCAGCAAATCCAACCCGGCGGGGCGGGCGTTTGTTAGGGAGGGCGTACAGGCGTGACGCCTTAGGAGGGCTCGGTCGGGGGAAAACGCCTTCCCAGGGTGAAACCCTGGGCTATGTTCCTTTGGCCCTTCAGGCCATCAAACCGTCTGCCGGCCCGTTGGTCTTAGACCGTTTATACGGTTTGATAGGTTTAAAGCCGGCAGGGCACCTGGAAAGGGAGACAACATTTTACCTCCATGGCCGTCGAAATGGTATAATACGTACGAAAAATGCTGCGCTCCTCTCTTTGAGAACCCCGGCATATCTGCCTTGTAGAGGAAGGCCGGGCCGTGGTTATCTTACCGGCGATGGCGACCATGAAGCGAGTTGCCGCTCGCGCAAAAGTGTCCGTTACCAAGATGCTCATGGGGCTCGTGGCGCGCGACTTGGTGCAGGGCCTATTCTCCAGCTACCCTCTCCTACACCCGTCAACCCGTCCACGCCTTCCGCGCGTCACCGGCAGAAGCACCCTGTCCATCAGGGACGCCCAAACAAACCATCCACCTCAAAAATTATGAGAGCAATGTCCTTATTTCCTCCCCAATTGGCGGCCGCGGCGCCGTCGCCCTGCCGGCGGAAAGGTGGTGCATCTTGATCGGGATTGCCCTACTTGGGGCGGGCCGCATGGCCCGGGTGCATGCCAAAGCCATTCAGGCCGCAGGAGCAAGGCTCGTCACGGTCTTTGACATTTTCGAACCGGCCGCCAAGTCTCTGGCCGCCGATACGGGCGCATCCGCGGCGCGCAGCGTGGACGAGGCGCTGCATCATCCTGAGGTCGGTGCGGTTTTGGTGGTGACGTCGTCAGACACCCACGTGGACTGCGTCCTCCGGGGTGTTCAGGCCGGAAAGGCCGTCATGTGTGAAAAACCGCTGGCACCGACGTTGTCGGAGGCGCAACGTTGCATCGACGTCTTGGGTGACCAGGCAACCAGCAAGGTCTTTCTTGCTTTCAACCGGCGTTTTGATCCGGGGCATGCAGCGCTCAAGCGGGCGGTTGAGGCGGGTGAAATCGGTAATCTCGAGCAACTGACGATTACAAGCCGTGATCCCGCGCCCCCGCCGCTTGACTATATCCCAAAATCCGGCGGGCTCTTCAAAGACATGATGATCCACGACTTCGACATGGCCCGATGGATCCTGGGTGAAGAACCCGTCACCATTCACAGCCACGGCAGTTGCCTGGTCGACCCGCAAATCGGCAAACTCGGCGACATTGACACGGCTTGCGTGACCCTCGTGACGGCCACCGGCAAGCAGGCCGTGATCCTCAATTCGCGGCGTGCCGCTTACGGCTATGATCAACGGGTCGAGGCGTTCGGTTCGGCCGGGATGGTGATTTCGGATAACCCGAGGGCAACGGGCCTCAAGCGGTATGCAAGTACGAGCTTCGGGGCCCCGGATCGCCTTTTCACGTTCTACATGGACCGTTACGGGGAGAGTTACCGCACGGAGATCGAAACCTTTCTGCGCGGGGCGGCGGCGGGCACGCCGCCACCGGTTAACGCCATCGATGGCCTGAAGACGGCTTATTTGGCGGAAGCAGCCGGCGCGTCGCTGCGGCTGGGGCAAGCCGTTGAGCTCAAACCCAACTGCGAGGTGACCTGGCCTGAGTGACGACGGCTACAAATCACCGCGCTGAGACCACGTCACGCATGCGGAGGAGCAGAGCGCCTCGACGCCGGCCGATGAGGATGCAATTCACCGCAGAGTGACTACCAGTTCCCGAATCGTTCCACGCGCGTTCTCCTGGACGATGGTGCCTCCGTCGACGTGGATCGGACGCCCTTCCTGGCGCCGGAAAAGCAAGGAAATGCGGTCGACCCTCGGATCGGGCTCACCACCCCGGTCCAGGGTTACCGAGATTTGCGACGGATTCGCGTTAACCCCTAAGCGCCAGGTCCAGTAATGGCCGTCACGGTAGCCTTCACTTTCACCGTCATCCTCGAAACACTCACACTCGAATCGCCCGCCCTCAGGGTCCGGCCAAATGCAGAAACCCCGCAGCTCCTCACGTCTGGAAAAGTGTTGCTCTGCAAGATTCAGCGGAATGGCGCATCCGGCCCTGGCCAACAGGGGCGGGCGATCCCAGGGGGCAGGTAAAATGATTTTCTGCCCGCCGCGGAAGTATGCCCCGCTCCAGAAATCATACCAGCCGCAACCCTGGGGCAGATAGATCTCACGCGCCCGTGGTCCCGGTTCCACCACGGCAGCGACCAGCAGGTTCGCTCCCACCAGCATATCGTCATTTTCCTCGTAACACCGCTCATCATCCGGAAAGTCAAGAAAGGTCGGCCGGATAATCGGTGCGTAATCGCGGTGGGACCGCCAGAGTAAGTCGTAGAGGTAGGGGATCAACCGGTAGCGGAGCTTGATCAGATCAGAGATGTACGGCGTGATTTCCGGATACATCCAAGGCTCGTTCGCCGACCCGTCGTCGTTCCAGGAATGGATGCTGAAGCGCGGCAGAAAGATCCCGAATTGCACCCAGCGCAAGAAGAGCTCCTGGTCCGGTGCCGGCCCGGAGAACCCGCCCACGTCGTGGCCCAGGTTGGACACACCGGACAACGCGAGCCCGATCCCCATTTTGATGTTATACCGGAGCGACTCCCAAGCGGTGTAGTTGTCGCCGGACCAGGTCTGCACGTACCGATGCATGCCGACGGCTCCGGACCGCGAAACCAGGAATGGCCGCTTGGCGGGATTGGATTCGCGCTGGGCATCCCTCGAACTTCGGATCATCAAAAGGGTTTGCAGGACCTTCGCCTCGACCGCCCGCCGGGGCTGGCCGAACCCGTCGATCCGGGGCGTGGGGCTCCAGATCTCAAACTCGTTGTTGTCATTCCAGGTCGCGGAAATCCCGTACTGAAGCAACGCATCCTTAACCGACGTTTTCCACCAATCCACGGTTTTCGGATTGGTGAAGTCGAGGTAAGCGCCCACTTCATCCCAGAACTGGACCATCGCGGGTTTTCCATCCGGGTTACGCACGAAAAGCCCCTTCGCATCGACCTCACCGAACCGGGGATGATCCCGCAGCAGGCACGGCTTGATATTGGGGCAAAGGTGGACGCCGTGCTCCAGAAAGTGGCGGACGAAACCGGCGGGATCGGGAAATTTTTTCCGATCCCAGTTGAACACATAGCGTTTACCCTCGATCGAAGTGTAGCCTGAAGAGAGGTGGAACGAGTCGCAGAGAATGTCGTGCTCCTTGCAACGGGCCAGGAACTCGTTCATTTGCTCCTGGGCATTTGGAGCATCGGTATAGGCCATGGTTGAACCGGAATAGCCCAAACCCCACTTTGGAGTAAAGGCGGGCCGGCCGGTCAGCCAGGTGTATCGCCGCACCACCTCGGCGAGAGCGGCACCCGCTATAAAATAGTAATCAAGGTCGCCGTAGTCAGCGACGAAGTAACGATAGTGGCCGTGGTAGTTGTCGAGTTCGCGCCCTAAGTCGAACGTGCAGTCAGCTACGGTGTCATAGAAGAGGCCGAATCCCGTTTTATTCTGCCGTTTCCAGGTCAGATAGAAAGGGATATGTTTGTAGAGCGGGTCGGTGGTTCTGGCGCTGTAACCCATCGCATCCAGGTTCGTCAGCCGGTAGCTTTTGCCGGCCCGGTTGGTGTCCCCTGCCCGTTCGCCCAGGCCGAAATACATTTCGCCGGGCTCACGCTTCAGATAGTGATAAACGCGGTCATCCCACCAGCCGAAGTTGTAGCTTTGGGTCTCGCGATCCGCGGCCGCGGACACCCACGCGTCGCCCTGTTTTGTCTCCCACCGGCAGAAAAAGCCTTTCAACCGGACGGTGAGCCGGATGCGTTCAGTCGTCACCTGCAGTTGTTCAGGCGTTTCCACGAGGTCGAACGCAGGCAAGGTAAAATGTTCGAGGTCGAAGCGGTCCCGTCCGTCCAAAGGGACATCCTCAAGTCCCGGCGCGATCGCCCAGCTCCTGGGAAACCGGAGCATTCCATCGGGAAGCACCAGTACGCGGAGGATGTCCTGCTCCAGGATGAAGAGATGGATCGCCTCGTTCTCGGGGCCCTTTAGCGTCAGCCGAGCGCCGGCCCGCTCCGTGATCTTGAAAAGTGGCAGTTCGTCGATGGACATAGAAGTTTCCGTATACAGGACCTAGATGGTGCTGCGCCTGCCGGCGTCGCGAAGCAGCACGATAACAATCGTCGCGCCGATCATGTCGAACAACGTCAGACAGGCAAACAAGGGACCATACCCGATCGTTGTCGCCAGGGCGCCGACCACCAGCGAAAAGCTCAAACC
>JAFBAP010000046.1 GCA_019247695.1 Verrucomicrobiota bacterium
CGGCCACAACATAAGAGAAGGTCACACGGTCACACCGCGGGCACGGCGGGTGGGGCGGGTGTGGCGGGTGTGGCGGGCACGACGGAAGAGGTTCACACGGCGAACACGGCGAGCCACGGCGACCGCGGCGGGAAGACAAATGCCACAAATGAGGGCCGCTGGTTAGGCACCCCTGAACCTATGCCGTCTTTGGCGCGGGGCGGCGGTTGGCAGTAACCGAGAACTTTAGTGACCATTAATCTCGCCGCCGCCCCGGGCCAAAGACGGCGTACTCCTTGCCAGGGGCTGAATTAAGGGTCGAGCATCGGGTGCCGGGTGATTTTGTCTTCCCGCCGTGGCTCGCCGTGTGAACTCAGTCGTTGTGCCCGCCGGTTCGCTGCGGCCGCCGTGTGACCGAACGCCCTCCTCTTCTACTCCTGAATCAAGACTTCCGTGCCCGGTTCAACTTCACTGAAAAGCTGGCCGATATCGGCATTCCCCATCCGGATGCAGCCGTGGCTGGCCGGACTGGCCAGCAACGCCTCCTGGTTGGTGCCGTGAATGTAGATGAACCGTTCCTTGGTGTTGGCGTTGTGCACTTCCAGGCCGTTCAACCAGAGGATGCGGGAGGTGATCAAATCCGGTTCGGAGGTCCAGTCCGGCTGCTCGAAAAGAACCGGTTCACGGCCCCGAAAAACCGTGTTCAGCGGTTGATCGCCGCCGATCTTTTCTGCGATTTCAAACCGGCCCAGCGGAGTTTTGAAACTTCCGGGTTCAGAACCCACGCCGAAACGAGAACTGGAGATCGGGTAAGTTCGAACGATCTCATCCTCGCGGCAGAGGTAAAGCTTTTGCTGGTCGAGACGAATCACGATCTTGAGCGGTGTCATACTTGTTTTAAAGTGGGGGCGGTATGGGCAAGCATTTCACAGTCGCAATTGCCGGCGCAACGGGCGCCGTCGGAATCGAGCTTCTGCGGTTATTGGAACAGCGGGCGTTTCCGGTTCGCGACCTGAAACTTCTCGCCTCTCCCAAATCGGCGGGTAAACGTCTGCGTTTTCGAGGGGAGGAACTGCCGGTGGAAACGTTGTCGGAAGGGTCGTTCAACAATGTCGATTTTGCACTCTTCAGCGCCGGCGCGTCCACGTCGAAGACTTTTGCGCCGGCCGCCGTGCAGGCGGGCGCCACGGTCATCGATAATTCCTCGGCGTTCCGGATGGAACCGGCGGTGCCCCTGGTGGTCCCGGAAATCAATGCTGACGACGCCCGGTATCACGCGGGAATCATCGCTAACCCGAACTGCACGACCATCATCAGCCTGATGGCTTTGTGCCCGCTGCACCGTGCATTTGGTTTGAACCGCGTCGTCGCGGCGAGTTATCAGGCCGTTTCGGGGGCGGGCGCAAAAGGGATCATCGAACTGAAATCCCAGGTGGAAGCGGACGCCGCGCAGGCCCCTGCCGCCGCCGTCTTTCCGCACCCGATCGCCTTCAACGTCATTCCTCAGGTGGACGCGTTTTTAGCGGACGGATACACGAAGGAGGAACACAAATTTGTTAATGAGAGCCGCAAGATCCTGCACCTGCCGGACTTGCGTGCTTCCATCACTTGCGTGCGCGTACCGGTTTACCGGTCGCATGCCGTTGCCGTGCACGCCGAATTCCGAAACCCCGTTTCGATCGATCGGGCGAGGGACGTCATCGCCAAGTTTCCCGGTGTCCGGCTGGTGGACGAACCGGCTTCGGGCAAATACCCGGTGCCATTGGCCACTTCCGGAACTGACGATTGCCAGGTTGGCCGTATCCGGCTCGATGCCGCACTGGACAACGGGTTGGCATTGTGGGTCTGCGGCGACCAGTTGCTCAAAGGCGCCGCTTTAAACGCGGTCCAGATTGCCGAACTTCTCGTTTGAGCCGGGCTTGTCTTTGCCCCGGAAAGGGGCAAAGACCGTTGCCGCAGCCTCTACTACTCTCGTCGGAACGATCGGGCTCCGCCCGTTTTGGTCCCGGGCCGGTCGCCGGCTGCCCATTACCCGTTTCGGTCCGCGGGCTCGGGCGGCCGGGCCTTTGCAGCGTCGACCTTCGCAGCGTCGACGGGCACATGCTTGCTCAGGAATTGCTCCATCGCTTCGTAAAAGGAAAAACGGTTCTCCTCGTTGTGAAAACCGTGCCCCTCGTTTTCCTTGACCATGTACTCGACGTCAACGCCCCGCTTTTTCAACGCTTCCACGATCTGGTTTGACTCGGCGATGTTCACCCGGGGATCTTTGGCGCCCTGGGCCACAAAAAGGGGCGCCTTGATCCTGTCCGCGTTCAGAGCAGGGGAATGCTGCCGGAACCATTCCTTATCCTGATCCGGGTTTCCGACCATCGCGTACATCATGTCAAGCTGCGGTTTCCAGTAAGGCGGGATCGTCTTCAGGAACGTGAACAGGTTGGAGACACCGACATAATCGACTCCGGCTGCATACAGATCGGGCGTCTTGACCAGGCCCTCCAGGGTGGCATACCCGCCGTAGCTGCCGCCGTAGATGGCGATCCGCTTTGGGTTTGCGATACCCTCTTTGATCAACCACTCGGCACCGTCGGTGATGTCATCCTGCATCGTCCCGCCCCACTGCTTGAAACTGATCTCCCAAAACTTTCGCCCGTAGCCCGTTGAGCCGCGGTAGTTCACCTGGAGAATAGCGTAGCCGCGGTTAGCCAAGAACTGGACTTCGGGATCGAAGCCCCACGCATCGCGTGCCCACGGGCCGCCGTGAACGTTAATAATCACCGGCAGATTTTTCGGTTCGGCACCTTTCGGCAGGCTAAGGTAACCGTTGATCGTCAGGCCGTCGCGGGCCTGGTAGCTGATCGGTTTCATCTCAGCCAGGTCGGCGGGGTTCAACCAGGGCGCGCGGTCGGCCAGTTTCGTCAGTTCGTCGCCCTTGACATCATACAAATAGAAAGCGCCGAGGGACCGGTCGCTCATCGTGCGAACCACGAAACGGTCCTCGTCCTTGCTGGCTGAGGTAACCGATAGTTCCATCCCCGGTAATTTGGCTTCGAGACGGCTGAAAATGCCTTCCGCTTCCCGGTCGAAAAACTTGCGTTCCGTCCTCCAGGTCGTGTAGACGGCCGAGGTCAACACCTTGCGCTTGCGCGAATAGGTCAAGTCCGAGACGTCGACCTCCGGATTTTCGTACAGGACCTGCGTTTCCTTGGCTGAATCCAGATCAAACTCGACCACCGCGGCCTTGTCCCGACCGAGGTTGGAAACCCCATACAGGTTTTTATTGTCGAAGGTGAAAAACGCCGGGCTGAACGATTCCTTGAAGTTTGTCGTCAGGATGGTTTTCCAGGCCTCCTGTTCGGATTTGCGGTACAGGAGGCTGGTGTTTACCCCGTCGGTCGTCGTTGCCACCCGGATGCGGCCGTCATGATCCGTGACCCAGTTGGCGATGTTGCCCGGGTTTTCCGCAATGAGCTTCATGTCGCCGGTTTCAACGTTCAGCCGGTAGGCATCGAACACCTCTTTGTTCCGCTTGTTGAGCGCCACGATGACGTCCGTCGGGTGATCTTCAAGGTCATCGATGAGTTCCGCCCGTGCGCCCTCAAACGGCGTAAGATCCCGAACTTGTTTGCCGTCGCGATCTACGGCGAACAGATGGAAGTTTTCATCCCCGCCGTTATCTTTGAGGAACAGGATGTATTGGTCGCCTTTCCAGAAATAGGCGGTTACGTCGCGATCGGTCACCGAAGTCAACCGCTTTTCCTCGCCGCCCTCGCGGGGGCGGATAAACACGTTGAGCCGGCTTTCGTAAGGTCTCACGTAAGCCAGGTCGTTACCACTCGGCGAGAGTTGGAACCCGGCTATTTCCGGGTTGCGGAAAAAATCGCGTAACGGGATCTGTGGCGGAAGGGGACTGCTGGATGCGGCCTGGGACAAGTTCGTCATGGAAAACAAGGCCAACAATACGATGATTCTCATAAAAAAAAGCGATGGTCGACTCTGCGGGCCACTACCACCGGGCACGCAGGCGGCCGCAAACTGCGGGTAAGCCAAGAGGTAACGCACTCCGGCCCCGCAGACAACCCGGACCATGGCCATGCTCAGCTTAATCTACGACCCCGCCTGCGCCGGCTACGAATCGCCGTGCCATCCCGAAAGCC
This sequence comes from Verrucomicrobiota bacterium, assembly GCA_019247695.1. Classification (NCBI taxonomy): domain Bacteria; kingdom Pseudomonadati; phylum Verrucomicrobiota; species Verrucomicrobiota bacterium. Next base: position 4,134 of record JAFBAP010000046.1, read on the forward strand.
CTATCCGGGTGCTGGCCACCGCCGCTTACCTGGAGGATCAAAGGCCGGATGCCGCGTGGGTGCAGCCCGGCATCGCCTCAGAAGCCGATTTGCTGCGGGTCCACACCCCGGAGCACCTTCGCCGGTTGCAGCAGCCGCGCGACTTCGATGGTGATACTCCCTACTATGAGGGGATCGAGACGCACGCGCGCCGGGCCGCAGGGGGTGCCCTGGCGGCGGTCAACGAAGCCCTGCAGGGGCGGGCCGCATTTTCACTGTTGCGTCCGCCCGGTCACCACGCGACGACCGATCGGGCCATGGGTTTTTGCTACCTTAACTCCGTGGCGATTGCCGCCCGCTACGCCCTCGAACAAGGTTGCGCCCGCGTCGCCATTTGGGACTTCGACGCCCACCATGGGAATGGCACGGAGGCGATCGTGGCGAATGACGACCGGATCCGTTTTGCGTCGGTGCATCAATACCCAGGGTATCCCGGAACGGGCACGAAGAGTTTTGCCAATATCTCAAACTGGCCGATCCCGCCGATGAGTGATCCGGACGCCCATGCGCGCGCCGTTCGAGCGGCCCTGGGTACATTGCTGGCGTTTGACCCCGAGCTCTTGCTGGTATCGGCGGGTTTCGACGCCTTTGCCCGGGATCCGATCACTCAGATGACGTTGGAACAGCCCCATTTCGGACAGTTCGGCGCGTGGCTGGCCGGGCTTCGGGTTCCGGTTGCGGCGGTGCTGGAAGGCGGGTACAGCCGCGAGTTACCCTTGCTCGTCGGGTCGTTCCTGAATGGATGGGTGCCGCGGCCTGCATCCTCATGAAAACCCGGGTCGGCGGTACCCGCGTGACTGAGATGTTTTCCGGGGAGCATTTGCCCCGGATTTGTTGATGCCTTGACGCGACTCGAGTAAGACGAGCAAATGCTATCGCCGGTTCAGCCGTCATGAGTTGGTTCAGCTTCAGCTGGCAGAATTTTTGGTTCTCGTTTCTCGCCCTGGCGTTTGAAGGGCTGCCGTTCCTGATGGCCGGCTCGCTGGTCTCCGGTGTGGTTGCGGTCTTCGTGCCGTCGACCCGGATCAACCGGCTCCTGCCGCGCAACCCTTTCCTGGCGACGCTGGCGAGCGGGTTTCTGGGCGTTTTTCTGCCGGTGTGCGACTGCGGCGTTGTGCCCATCGTGCGGCGCCTGTTGAACAAAGGGATGCCGGTGTCATGCGGCCTCACGTTCATGCTGGCGTCGCCCATCGTGAACCCGATTGTGGCGTTCAGCACTTATGCGGCGTTCCGCGGCCAGTCGCCCGGCCTTAATACGCTTATCAGACTCACTGCGGGGTATGCCGTGGCCGTCCTGGCCGGATTGGTGGCCTTAAAGGTGCGTCCCGACGCCGTCCTCAAAACGGACGTTGTCCGTCCCGACCGGCGCCGGCGGGCGGGGCTGAGCGTCGCGCCCATGCCCGAGGACGCGCCGGATGGCAATGTCACCACTTTTGGTGCAAAATTAATCGCGGCAGTGCGGCTGGCGTCCGACGACTTCATCGATACGGCCGTCTATTTTATGCTTGGTGCCGCGGTTGCCGCGGTCTTCAACACGGCCGTGAACCAGGCCATCATCCTGCCCCTGGCGCGACACGCGCTCCTCGCCACCGGGGCCATGACCGGTCTCTCCGCCCTCATGACCCTCTGCAGCACGTCCGACGCTTTTATCGCCGCGACCTTCATCAGCTTCCCCATGTTCGCCCGAATGAGCTTCTTGATTTTCGGCCCGATGTTCGACTTCAAACTGCTGTTCCTTTACCGCCTTCTGTTCCGGAAGCGTTTTATCGTGTTGCTGGGGGTTGGACTTTATGTACTCGTCGCCCTACTATGCTCCCAAGTTTTACCATTGATCTATGCGAGCCGAGGTCTCTAAGTACCTGAATGGGATTACCCTGATCGGGGTGGGGGGTGTGCTTCTTGCTTTCTGGATCGATCATCGCATCGATCAATACCTTCACCCGCTGTTTCGGCCCGGCGTTTTGGCCGGAGGCATCTTGCTCGTTCTCGCCGGAACCCTCTACTGCGTGACGACGGCCTCACGGCGTTGCTGCGTGGCGGGTGAATGCGTTCACGAGGCTAGCCAAAGCCCGGTCCGCAGCTTCGCGGCCGGCGCCGTGCTTTTGGCGCCGCTCGTGACGGGCAGCCTGGTATCCAAGGACGCGTTCGACCGGAACGCCGTGATGAATCGCAGCGTAGTTCAGGACGCTTCGGCGCTCGTCGCCCGATCCGCTTCCGCGTACCAGGGTAGCGCGGCCGTTCCCCAGATTCCGGCCACGATGCTGGGCGGAGATATTGACGAAACCGCTTCCAGGGACGCTTCGGCTTCAGCTTCGACCCCCGCCGCCCTCGCTCCGGGTACCGGTGGTCCGGCGGCCGCCGACCCGAATGCTCCCGGGCCAGGCGACACGGCGGACGGTGAAAATTATCTGCCGCGGACTGCTGATGGTAACGTGGCGCTGGAAGTTACGGATCTGCTCTACGGCGAAGCTGAGCCGAGCCTGCGCAAGGTTTTTTCGGGAAAGACCGTCGAGGTGGTGGGTCAATACCTGCCGAGCAAGCAAGGCCGGCACTTCAAGCTTGTTCGTATGCTGATCGTCTGTTGTGCGGCTGATGCCCGTCCGATGCTGGTTAACGTGGAGACAGACCGTCCGGTTCAGCAGACCGACATGGCGTGGGTCAAGGTGGTCGGGAAACCGCTTTACCAGGATATTGACGGGAAGACCCGGGTTACGCTCCGGGCGGCTGCCGTGATGCCGGTCGACCCTCCGGCCGATGCAATGTTGTACTGACCTCAGCCGGGATGAGGGGTGTCGGCACCGCCTTCGCGGTGCCACCGCAGGATGGTCATTGCGGTCCAGGCGCTCCGGTATCCGATGAAGGCACCTGGATGGCGCGAGATCGGTGCCGGCTGGTCTACCAGGTGTGGCGGCACGCGTGCGCCCCCAAGACGCTTCGCACCTATCCGTCGAGCTACCGCCTGCTCGCCCGAGACTTCGAAGCGGCCCAGGTGATCCGGGACGTGCACGCCTGGCTCGACGAGCGCACGGGCGCTGCATAGCTTGCGCTATGATCGTTATCGTTGGCGCGGGTTTGAGCGGCTTGGTTTGTGCCTTGGAACTGGCGAAAGCCGGGGCTCCGTTTGTACTCCTTGAACAAAACGCCCGGGTGGGCGGCCGGATCGGCTCGTTCTACGAAGACGGCTACACGTTTGATCTCGGATTCCAGGTCGTACTCGATAATTACCCGGCCGTACGGGCGTACCTGGACGTCAGCGCCCTCGGGCCCCGCTATTTCGATCCCGGCGCGCTGATGTGGGATGCCGGTCAAATGTTCACGTTCCGGCGGCCGAAAACGTGGACTGATTTCAGCTCGGCTCTGCAGACGACTGCGGGCCGGGGTCTCAACTGGGGCGACAAGATCCGGCTTGGCATCATCGGTGCCGGTCTGCTCGCACGGAACGATGAAACGCTCCTGAACGAAGCATTCGAAGTCTCGACCAAAAGGTACCTGGAGGGCTTCAGCGACGCAGCCTTCGAGCGGTTTTTCCGGCCGTTCTTCGGGGGCGTTTTGTTGGATAACGAGCTCGAGACCTCAGCGACCCTTTTCCGTTACTACTTCAAAAAGTTCCTGACCGGCCAAACGTTCCTCCCGCGCTTCGGTTTGCAAGCCATTCCCGACCAACTCGCCCGGCGTCTGCCGGCGGGAGCCTTGCGCCTGGAGACGGAAGTTACGGCAGTGGTGCTCGAGCAGGGCAAAGCCACCGCCGTGCGGCTGGCGTCCGGTGACGAGATAGAACTGGATCAGCTGGTCCTTACCTGCCCGGAACGGGTTACGGCAAAGTTGATCGGCGCCCAGGTGCGGGAGGCCCATCCGGCTGCGGTCGTCTACTTCCGGGCGGGACAATCCATCTACCCCGAAAAGCTCCTGGTTCTCCAGACGGGTCGCACCAAAATCGTGCGAAACCTGGTCCAGATTACCAACGTTGCCCCGGAGTACGCGCCGCCTGACGTTCACCTGATCAGCGCGACGGTCCTGCGGCCGCGGGTGACCCCGGCCGACGTGGCGGCAGCGGAACAGGAAATCAACCGGATTTTTGCGCTGAAGCCGGGAACCTTGCGCCACGTTCGGACCCTTGAAATCCCTTACGCGGTTCCCGTACAACCGCCCGGAAGCGTTTTCACGCAGAAGTTCGCCAATCCTTTCCCGAACGTCTGGCGCTGCGGCGACCAGATTTCACACGCCAGTTTTCAGGGCGCAATGGAGAGCGGCGCCGTGACGGCCAAAACGATCCTGGATCGGTCGTGACCGGCCCGCCGCCCGCCTTACATCACCATGCCGCCGTCGACCGTGATCACCTGGCCCGTGATGTAGCGCGCTTCCGGGCTCGCGATGAAGGCAACGGCCGCCGCGATATCCGGCGGTTCGCCGAACCGCCGCAACGGGATGCGCTCGAGCACCTGGGCCCGCACGTTTTCGGGCAGGTCCGCCGTCATGTCCGTCGTGACGAAGCCGGGCGCGATGGCGTTGACGGTGACGTTACGGCCCGCGACCTCCCTGGCCAGGGCCTTGGTGAGTCCGATCAGCCCGGCTTTGCTGGCCGAGTAGTTCACCTGGCCCGCCTGGCCGACGAGACCGCTGACCGAAGCGATGTTAATGATCCGGCCGTACGAAGCCTTCATCATGGAACGCTGGAGGTGTTGCGCGAAGTGAAACGCCCCTTTCAGGTTCGTGTCCAAAACCGCGTCCCAGTCGGCTTCCGCCATGCGCATGGTTAGCCGGTCCCTCGTGATGCCTGCATTGTTGACCAGCACGCTCACCTTGCCAAACTCTTTAACGATCCGGCCGCACAGGTCGGCCACCGCGTGCCCGTCGGCGACATCGACAGCGTAGGCCCGGGCGGAATCCGGACGCTGCTGGTTTAACTCTTCGCTGGTTCGCTGGGCGTTGGCTTCAGTGCGGCTGATCACGGCAACCCTGGCGCCCTCCGCCGCCAACCTCGCGGCGATGGCCTGCCCGATGCCCCGGCCGGCCCCCGTTACCACTGCAACCTGGTCAACAAAACGGTTCACGCTGCCAATCAAGGCAGTCCGGACGCCGCGGCAAGAAAATTCGTCGTGAAGGTGGATCGGGGACAGCCGGCTCGAGCCTCTCGCTGGGACGCAAACCTTTTTTTGGCGCAGCGTTCTCTCCGGGGCAGCTCTGTCACCGACGCCGGTTGGGAGTCAGCCGTAGCCTGCATGACGGCCCGGCCCGATCCGGCCCGCTCAAGCTTCCGAAGCCTGCCGGAGACACGAGCTCAACCAGGTTGAAAAGCGAACCGATGCCGGATCGTCACACCCGCTCCCCGGCTTCCTCGCTTTCGCCTTCGCCGCGCTGATTCAATTTATTGCGCAAAGTTCGAATGCTGATGCCCAGCAGGTGCGCCGTATGCGTTCGATTGCCGCCCGCTTGCCGCAAGGCATGCTGGATGTATTCTTTTTCAATCTGTTCAAGCGGAACGATCTTCGTGGGAAAGGCCAGGGAGCCATTCGCGTTGGCGGGCAGTTCGAAAGTCGACCCGTGCGTTTCGAGCAATTCCGACGGAAACATCGGCGCAAGGTCGGCCGGCTGGATCTCCCGGCCGGGCTCGGTAAGTATGACGGCGCGCTCAACCACGTTGTGCAATTCCCGAACGTTGCCCGGCCAATCGTAACCCTGCAGGACTTTCATGGCCTCGGGCGACACCGTCGGCGGCTTGACGCCGTGCCGTCCCGCCAATCGCCGCAGGAATGCATCCACCAGTAGCGGAATGTCTTCCTTCCGCTGGCGCAGGGCCGGCACCGTGATCGGAAAGACGTTCAGCCGGTAATAAAGGTCCTGCCGGAATTCCTGGTTCTCAACCGATCGCTGCAGATCCCGGTTGGTTGTGGCCAGCACCCGGACGTTTACTTTCAGCGTCCGGTTGCCGCCCACCCGTTCAAACTCCCGCTCCTGCAACACCCGGAGCAGTTTCGCCTGCAGCTTCAGGGAGACCTCGCTGATTTCGTCGAGCAGAATGGTGCCGTTATTGGCAAGTTCGAACCGTCCCTCGCGCTTCTCCGTCGCACCCGTGAACGCCCCGCGCTCATGCCCGAAAAACTCGCTCTCGATCAAGGTCTCCGAGATCGCGGCGCAATTCACCTTGATAAAAGGCATTTGAGAACGGGCGCTGGCCCGGAAAATCTCGGTCGCGACCAGTTCCTTGCCGGTGCCGTTCTCTCCGCTGATCAGGACCGTCGCCTCTGTCGGCGCCACTTTCTGGATCATCTGCCGCAACTGGCGGACGGCCTGGCTTGCGCCGATCAGCGCCCTGTCGGTGACCGCCTGCTGGACAAGCATCTGGCTCACCTTCACGGCTTGCGAAAAGTTCTCCGCCTTTTTCAATATGACGTCGATTTGGCTGGCGGAAAACGGCTTGATGATGTAATCGAAAGCGCCGTTTCGAATGCAACTGACGGCAGATTCAATGGTCCCATGCCCCGTCATCATCACGATCAATGGCCGGTCCGGGTTGCCCGAGAGTCGCGCCAGAAAGTCGGTCCCGTTCCCATCCGGCAAACGAACGTCTACAAACATCAGATCGAAGGTGTCTCGAGCGATCAGCCGCTCCGCTTCGGCCACCGTGGAGCAGAGCGCAACCGCCAACCGGCGGCTGCGTAACTGCATCTCCAGTGACCGTAGGATGATAGGTTCGTCATCAATGACGACTACTTTCTCAATGGCCATGCGACGATAAACGTAAGTGTTACGTCCGACATTCGTTCCGAGGGCGATCCACTGGCCTCGGCTAAGACCTAAGCTAAAGGCTCACCGCGCTACGCGCAATGGTTTTTGGAATGGTTGCACTCATTCGAGCTGAAAGAATTTCTCTAAAGTGCCCTCGGGATTTCGCCGGGGCGCGCCGCTTTTGCCTAAAGCAACCGGGCGAACCGCCGAAAAAAATAATCGGAGGCTGGATATGCAAAAAAAATCGGATGCGCTCAGTAACAAGGGCGAAAAGAGTGCACCTTCAGAACCCCACGCATCCAGCCCGTCCGAAGCTCCGGTGAATTCTACAGAAATGTCCGAACGGCTGAAACGGTTAGTATCCGACCCCAATTACCCCGATCCAGAAATTGTAAAGTCTATGGCGCAAAAATTACTCGATCTTTTCCGATCCGAGTAGAAACTAGCGTAGTGCCTGAGCGTCGTAATTTTCATAACGGCTCCCCCGCGCTGGACTTGCCGAGCTTTCGTGAGCGCTCGATCGAGTTCGTGCTCGATCGAGTCATCCACGATTTCTCGAATGCGATCGGCGGGATCGTCACCCTGACGGAGCATCACCTTCAGTATGACGAGGCCCAGCTTGATCCGAGGCTGAGCGCCAGCCTCCAACTGATCCATGACAGCGCCGAGCAGTGCCGCACGCTGCTGGCCGTCGTGACCGGCACTTTCGATCCCGACATGAATGATCGGGTATACATGCCGGCCGGGACCTTGGCTGACGAACTGGGCCGGCTTTTCCAGGCACTTCTCCCCCGGACCATTCGATTTGCGCCGATGCCCCCGTGCGCTCCATCTGCCGTCCACGTGCAACCGGCGGATTTCAAGGCGCGATGGCTGGCGGTGGCCAGCCTTGACTGCCAATCTGCAAAGGACGCCACCGGGGTTGAGTTCGGATGCACGGTTGAGGACCGTTTTTGCTGGTTTTGGTACCGGTCATCGAATCTCAACCACGTGAACCTTTCTGAGATCAAACGTATCCTGTTGCCTCTGGCGGGCATCGCCGGGCGAATCAGTTGCCAAATCACGGACAAAGGTTTGGTCGCCGGGGCAGCGTTACCTGTGGAGCTGGAATGATGACGCGTCGCGTGCGGCCTGACCGGACGTGATTCCCTGACGGTTGTCGTCGTTCCTGGAGTATGAATGGAATCAGTACCCGCGGTTCTCGTCGTTGATGATGACAAGATGATCCTGCACACCATGCAGGAGCAGCTTTCGCGTGAACATTATCGGGTTGTCACGGTCGCCAGGATAAAGGACGCCCTGGAAGCGATCGCCGCGCAGGAATTCGCGATCATCCTCGCTGACCAGTTTATGCCCGACCTGCCTGGGCTCGAGTTCCTGCGGAAATGCCGGCAGCTGCAACACCTGAGTTCGCGCATGCTGATCACCGGGATGGCATCGTCGCCCGGGATCCAGGAGGCAGTGCTTAACAGCGATATTTTTCGCTTTCTGCTTAAGCCGTGGTCCAGGATGGACCTCGTGCTGGCGCTGCACCAGGCATGGGAGCGCCACAAGTTGCTCCGCGAGTTGGAACGCCTGAAAAGCGAGGCGGCCGCCGGCTCTCCTGCTGAGGCTCGTTTGCCCGAAGCCTCACCGGAGCCGACGGGGTTGGACTCGGGCAACGGCCCCGGGGTTCCGGAACGGTTCTGGCAAGTGCTTTCCCATATCGATCAAGCGATCTGGGTGAGCGACGCGGAGACGAACGAACTGCTCTACTTCAGCCCGGTTCACGAACGCATCTGGGACCGGCCGCTGCCCACGCTTTGCTCCGGCACCGCCTGGCTCGACAGCATTCACCCGGACGATCGCGAGCGCGTCAGGCAGGCGGCGTTGGCGGATCAACGTCACGGGGGGGGCTACGATCAGGAGTACCGGATCCTGCGGCCTGACGGGCAGGTGCGCTGGGTGCGGGACCGTGCGTTTCCGCTGGTTGAAGAGGATGGCAGCGTGGCTCGACTGGCCGGCGTGGCGGAGGACATCACTGACCGGAAAGCCGTCAATGAACAACTGGAGTTGCGGGTTCGTGAACGGACCGAAGAGCTTGCGTGGGCTAATCTCGCCCTGGAGTCTGAAGTGTCGGAGCGCCGGCGGGCTGAGATTCAGTTGCGGGAAAGCAATCAGCGTCTGCAGCAGGCGCTAAAGGAACTGCACGACACCCAGCAGCATGTCATCCAGCAGGAACGCCTGCGTGCGCTGGGCCGTATGGCCAGCGGCGTGGCGCACGATTTCAACAACGCGCTGATTCCGATCCTCGGTTATACCGAACTCCTGCTGGAAAGACCTGAGTTGCTGCACGACCATGAGAAAACGACCCAGTACCTGCGGGTGATTCGGACCGCGTCCAAAGATGCGAGCACCGTGGTCGGGCGGCTGCGTGAATTCTACCGCCCCCGGGGCGACGGTGAAGTCCTTGAGGCGGTCAATCTGACCGAGGCGGTCGCCGACGCTGTGTCAATGACTCAGCCCCGATGGCGGGATGAAGCCCTGGCGCAGGGGCGTCATATCGATGTCCAGGTGGATCTTCGTCCCGTACCCGCCGTGACGTGCAACGGTGCGGAAATCCGTGAAATGGTGACTAACCTGGTGTTCAACGCCGTGGACGCGCTGCCCAACGGAGGCACCATCTGGATACGTTCCTATCCTGACCAGGACCGGGCGATTTTGGAGGTGCAGGATAACGGGGTGGGCATGCCTGAGGAGGTCAGGGCTCGCTGCATGGAGCCGTTTGTGACCACCAAGGGAGAGCGGGGGACGGGCCTCGGTCTGGCGATGGTTTACGGGACCGTCCAACGGCACCACGGAACGATTGAAGTTGAGAGCCAGGTCGGGAACGGCTCTTTGTTTCGCATCTGCCTCCCTTTCCATAATCCGCCTCCAACGGAAGTGAGGACGCGCTGGCATGAATTGAAGCGGCAACTGCGCGTCCTCGTCATCGATGATGAGGAGGTCGCTCGCGACATTGTCTCGTTATTTCTGCGGAACGATCATCATGAGGTCACCCTGGCCAGCAGTGCGGCGGAGGGCCTGCGAGCCATCAAAGAGGAGACCTTTGACCTGGTAATCACCGACCATGCCATGCCCGGTATGACCGGCGAAGGTTTCACGGCCGCTGCCCGCCAGGCAGGGGTCACGATCCCGATCCTGATGCTGACCGGATTCGGTGAGCTGATGAAGGCCGCCGGCAAGGTGCCGCCCGGCGTCAACAAGGTGGTGAATAAACCCGTGACGATCGACGCGCTCCGCTCCGCCGTCGCCGAAGTCGTCCTGGGCGAGCACCCAACGGGTGTGGCGCGTTTGGCGGCCACACCATAAGAGAAGGTCACACGGTCACACGGCGGGCACGACGGAAGAGGTTCACACGGCGAACACGGCGAGCCACGGCGACCGCGGCGGGAAGACAAATGCCACAAATGAGGGCCGCTGGTTAGGCACCCCTGAACCTATGCCGTCTTTGGCGCGGGGC